>JAIKXK010000136.1 GCA_024684155.1 Lachnospiraceae bacterium
CATTCTCCTCCCACTTCTTATAGAGTCTATCTTCCAGACCCTTAGGATCATAAGTCTTTGCTAGTTCTTTCATGAATAAAAACTCCTAACTGTTCTTTTTGCACCATTTCTTATTATAGCCAAAACCACAGCCAAATGCTATGGCTTCTTCGATTAAATTCATTCTTCTTCAAAAATAAAATTCGTGAAAACCGACTTTGTTTTTCCGGATGAATAAAGGTTTTTAGTACTTCTCTTTCCCTTTCTGGAACATCTTGTAATTTCAATATTTCTTCAGCAAGCAAAAACTTCTGTCTGCAAAAAGCTTCCTTTTCTGACATCATCTTTCCTTCAGAAGCATCTGAAATATTACGACTTACCTTTTCTCCTAAGCTTTCATGTGCCGCACCCATTTCATTTTTTTCATGTTGACGGTAATAGCTTAAGGATTCTTCCACCGCACAGACTCGACCAAATACTGCTGCCACTAACAGGCACCATACGTCGTGCATCTCCACATTTTCTCGATTCTTTATTTCCAATGCCTTATCCCTACATGAGCGATTAATACACATAGTACATCCAGCAGCAGGATTATCTATTAATATTTGAGAATACCGAATATGTGACATACTTCGACCAATACTCTCTACAAAGGAATCTGCCACAATATTTAACTCTTCATCTGTGACGTACATATCACAAAAGCTTGCTAATGGCGCCTTTGCATAGGAATGCTTTTCTAAATCCTTTAGCGCACTGTAGGTCTTTTTCATTTTTTTAGGGAGCCAAACATCATCCTGATCTGCAAAGAAATAGTAGTCTGCTTCTACTTGTTCCATTAAATAAAAGAAATTATCCTTTGCACTACCCAAGACTCGATCATCCTCTAAAAGGAAAAATATTTTTGGATACCGAAATATATAGTTTTGAATGATTTCTAAGGTGGCATCCGTAGAACCGTCATCATGAATGTAGCAAATAAAATCCATGTTCTTTTGTCCTACAATGGAATCAAGCATTTCTGATAAATAAGCTTCTCCATTAAATGTTGCCATTAATACTGCTATCTTTTTCATACTCTATCGATTAAACCCGTAAGGAGTTTTACTCTTCTTCTTAAAAATAAAATTGTTTATAAATATATCTATATTCTTTAAGGACAAGATGCCTTTTTTTACAAGATTTCCCTTTCGAAACTCTGCTTTATAATGCATCATTCTTTCCAACAAATCCACATCCTCTTTTTGAAGGAATCCAGAAGATCTCAAATAGGGAATAAACTCATACACCGAACGATCCGTCTGCGCTGTCGTTTCTGAAATATTTTCACCTGTATACACATGGGTATACAAAGGCATATCTACGTAAGAAAATCCGATTCCCATTCCTAAAAGTAACAGCCACAGAAAATAGTCGTCTGCACCATTATGTTTTAGGATATTTTCCTTCCATACATCAGGAATAATAATTCGCGGAATGGCACACTGTCCTGGAGATACAATCTGAGTTCCAACACAAAGATAAACATCGAAAGAACCTACCCGCTGTTTTTGGTAATCTGTACGATACAACAAATTCACTCCCGATTTTGTTTCAAAATTACAATTGGAAACTATGACCTTCATTTCATTGGCAGATGCCATTTGAAGAAAAGTTAAAAGTGCATCTTCTCGCAGCACATCGTCCTGATCTAAAAAAACGATATAATCTCCAGTTGCAATTTTTAAGCCTTCTACACGAGAACCATGAATCCCAAGATTTCTTTCATTGCTATGAACGATCCAATTTTTCTTTGAAGCATTTAAGGCCTGAAGTGTTACATGAATTTTGGGGCTATCATTTATAATAATGACTTCCATAGAATAGTCGCTACCGCTTTTCTGATTAGCCTCAGTAATCTTTTGTTCATTTGCAACCATCATTTCTTGATAGGCCGGCATATATTTATTTCCATCATAAAAAGTTGTAATAACAGATATCTTCATCTAGAAACTCGCCTCATATTTTTTTCCAAAAAACTTTGCTTTCAAAAACGCTATCACTTTTTTCACCATATCTTCTTTCTCTATAGGTAAATAAGAAACCTCTTGTACTGTAATGCCATCTGCTATCGCTTTTTGAATCCAAACATTAAACAGGATTTCACTTACTCGACCAAATAAGCGCTTGTGAAAATCTGAAAGTGCTGTAACATCAATTCGTCTTTCCATTTCAAATAATATATCAAACAGCCATTCCAGATAAGAATCTGCAATTTGCCTTTTTGCGATAAACATATTAAACATATATCCCCAGGTTTGATGATATGCTTTTTCAACAAAAGGAAGATACTCTGGATATTTTTCTGCAATTATTTCTTTTGCCAAATCCAGGTGACTTCCATCCAAGGTATGGCTATAGTGGGTATATAAATTTTCTATATAATACTTTCTCTTTTTAGGAACAATCACATCGCATTTACACAAAAGTCCATCTGTTTCTTCAAAGCTAAGGACATTCTTTAAGGGACCATATTTTTTTATTTCTCTTTTAGGTTTAATGGTCAGGCCTCTTCTATAGTGAACTAGTCCATAAGCATCACAATCTAAATTTTTCCATGCCCAATATAGACCTGTAAGTTCACAAAAAAGAGGATTTTTCCTTGAAATATTCTCCCCTGTATTATCCCTATAAAAATTTCCGCCTAAAGAAAGCTTATCCTCCGCTCCTACCTGAAGTGGGAGATACATTTCATCTTCCGGCATTTCATAGCTCTTATGGGCTGCTACAATTACTTTTATATTCATAATCAATAAAAAAGAGCTCGCTAAAGTCGCGAGCCCTAAAATTCTCCTTATGAGTGTTTCATTATATCTCGGTTACTCGTCATCGCCATCTTCATCATCAACAATCGCAGCAGTAGCTCCAGCTACAGATGCCACGACAGCAACAACAGCAACGATTACAACCAATAAAATTAAAATAAAAAAGAAAATTAAAAATCCTGT
>JAIKXK010000147.1 GCA_024684155.1 Lachnospiraceae bacterium
TACCGCTCTTTTTTTATTATTCTCTTGTCCCCTCTCGGAATTACTTGTCATATTATTTTTCCCATAGTGCTTTAAATGGTATTTTATCTAATTTACGAAGTCCACTATTTGCAAAATGAATGGGCGCTCCATCAAATCGTCTCACTAAGGATAATTCACTATCTCTTAGCCCTGAGATATCTCTACCTAAATCAATCACAATCTCTTCAATTTTCGTAGGCATTAAATCGCTTCCCATAAAAGAAGTCTTATAGGTATTTCCACCCATCTCAATACTCATGGTCAGTTCATAAGGACAGATTCCACCACCTACATTTAATAGTTCTATCTTCATATAGGTGTGCATTCCTGAATTAGAGGCATTGAGTCCGACAATCAAAAATCGATAGCCTAACCGACGGTTTACCTCTTCTAATACGCCATTTCGTTCCCACTCCAAAATAGCATTTTTATCATACTGAGAGTTTAAATAGGTTAAATGGTAGGCCTGAATTTCTTTTGTAATTCTCTCCTCTCCACATAACACCTCACCTCCCACAGGACACTTGCGATTAGAAATAAACATATCTAATTCTTCTGCTTTTCTGCCTTCGCTAAAGGTGCCCATATCTGTATCCGAACCATAGATTGCATCATCAAACAGCGTTAATTTGTCATCTCTTCCTCTGGCACTTTCAATCAGGGCTAAATACTTTATGGTGCGAAGGGCAAGACAGGCTTCTTTTCCGAAGCATTTTCGAAACTCATCGTATAGCTTTAATATACTTAAGTCCGTAATAAAGCGAGATGAATGCATCTCTCCCCAGCTTCCCACGAACAATCCCTGATATAAAAGGATTTCCTTTTCAAAGGGTTTTACCACCTGAGCAATCTGATTCATATGTTGTAACACCTGTTTCAAAGACAGTGGTTCTTTTTCAAAAGCCTTCCCTTCAAAGTCATAAGCAAAGCGAAGCATTATATCCTTTTTTTGTTCATGGAAATAATCTAATATCTGTTCTAAATGAAAAATTCCTTCATGGGAAATTGGACCATTTTGGTATCCTGCTAACTTGATTTCCAACAGGCAGAGTCTTTCCTGTTCCACAATTACAGTGGACAATAAAAACTCATCTATTTCCTCCCTTAAGTCAAAAAGAAATGGTCGATACCAACCCATTCCCGGATTTGGCACTGGATATTTAGACTCCTTATATTTCTGTCTTGTCACCTCTTCTTTTCGTTTCCCAAACAACATTTTTCTCCCCTATTCCTTCATCTATTTTTAACCACTTATATCGAATCAATATTCCAAACATGGATAGTCCTAACCAACACATATATATAAAAGGCATTAATCCCGAATGCATGCTTTTTCCATACTCTCTATTGTGCATATCTGCAGGAATTTCTACTACGTGAAATTTTAGCAGAAGCATCTGCATAATCATATTGGCATCGGGATAGTGATCATCAAAGTTTGCATACTTTGAATAGTATAAAAAGGCTGGAAAGCGAAACCCCTGCAATCCGGAGGTAGGATCTGTAATCACCTTTCCTGTAGTCTTTTTAATAGCTCTTTTAAACATCCAGATAGCAAAGCGTTTGATCCTGGAAGTTTGATAATTCTTTGCTCCTTCTAAATATCTCGAACCAATTACAATATCAGGATATCTTCCGGTTTCATCCTTTGTCTTTAACGCTTCTAAAATTTTAGGAACATTATTTACGTCATGTTGTCCATCTGCATCCATTTGGATGACATACTGATATCCTTTTCGTACTGCGTATTTATATCCCAGCTGCACTGCAGCCCCATATCCTAAATTAAATACATGAGTAACTAAAATACAGTTTTCTTTTTTGACAATATAATTCGTATCATCCTTTGAAGCATCATTCATAACTAAAATATCTGCATAGTCTGTAATTTTTGCCTCATTCAAATCATCTAATACAGCCCGAATGGTATGTTCTTCGTTATACGCTGGTATAATAATCAGCACTTCTTTTTTCATCTTAGTTTTTGTCTTCCTTTAGTAATTCAAAGATTTTTTCCAATCCTTCTTCTTTGTTCCCGTATCCATATTTCAGGTTTTCTCTTCCCATATTCTTTCGAAGATCTTCTTTTTCTATCAGAGTTAAAATGCTCTCCGCAATATCCTTTGGTGTCAGCTGACAAATAAGTCCATTTACTCCATCTTCCACCTGTTCTCTGTTTCCGCTAACATTAGAAACAATCAAAGGACAACCCAGGACCTTTGCCTCTTCAATAGCGATACTTTTTCCTTCAAATCCTGTGGCATGAACATAAATGTCACAGGCAATGTAATAAGGATAAGGATTTCTCTTACTTCCTACTAAAATAAAGTAATCCTGTAATCCATTTTCTTTAATCAGTTCATTTAGTTCTTCTCTTAACGGGCCATCTCCTACTACATACCACTTAATATCTTTTCGCTTTTTTATCACAAGCTTCATGGCTAAAATTGCTTTGTCATAGGATTTTTGCGGATGTAATCTTCCTACTGTTAAAAGGCGGTAGCCTGAATCTTTTACCTCAAAAGGCACATACTCTTTGCTTTTAAATCTTATATTTTCTACATCCAGTAAATTATCGAAGATGTCCGTCTTATGTTCACATTCTGGATGAAGCTGTAAAAACGCATTTCTTACTTCCTTTGAAACCGTAAAGATTTGATCCATCTTGTCATAGGAATCCTTATCTAATTCCTTTGTATAGCCGGCGTGGTTTACATCCACATGGACCCAGGCCACCTTCTTTTTTGCTTTTATATAATGAGCTACATAGTAGGTTGCTCCACCTTCTAAGTAGGCAATGGCCAAATCAAATTCTATGGGAAAACGACGTGCACCTGTAGCAATGGTTCTCCACAAAAGCTTATCCCATTGCACTCTGTTACAACCTTTCATCTTCTTATAATTTGAAAGGATTCCTCCTAAATTTCGAAGACCAGAAAAATGACGAAGACTATTAAAAAGGATGGTCTTTATCATTTCTTTTTGTCCCTCACTTCCCAAAACCGGTTTTGGAGAAATATTAGAGTTTAAAATATGTACATAAGATGGAACCTCATCAATCAGTTCCCCCTGATTTAGCATAACGTACAAATAGATTTCATATTCATTTCGATCAAAGGCAGAAACCATATTTAAGAGTGCCCGTTCTGCCCCAGCCTGCCCTAAGGTATTAATTGCAAAGAGAATCTTCTTTTTCATAAGCGCCCTCTAATTGATCAAGTCGATGTAGGATCATTTCATTTTCCTGATTTAATAAAGATACCTGCATGGCCAATTCCTGGTTTTTCTTTCGAAGCACCGACATCCAGGCGCTAACGACATATAAAATAATGGTGGCCAATGACATAACTGCAGTTAAAGGAATAAAGATTTTAATTCCTACTACACCAATTTTTACATCCCAAAAAGGAAGTACTCCAACAATGATTTCTAATACTGCTGCCACTACCCAAATCAACGCCAAGTCTTCATATATTTTTTTTCGAACATAAAAGCTCAAATTCAATACCAAAAGTAAAACCCCGGTACCAATGAACATGGATCGAATCAATCCTACGCTAATCATTTTTCAACCTTTCTGCAATAAACCATACTACTTGGTTTCTTTCCCTTATGATAAGGTTTAATATTTCCTTCACAGAAAATATGCTTATCAATATTTCTTTCTACCCATCTAAGTCTATAATAGCATATTATCCAGCCTACTGCAGAGCCTGCCAGAAGACCTGCACCATACCAGATAACATTCCACTTTGTTGCAAATAAAGAAACAATAATATCCACTACTAAAAATGCTCCGGAAGTAAATATTGCACCAATTAAATCATTGTAGTAGTACAAAAATACAATACCACCATACATAATAAACATTACAAAATATCCTGCTGCAAGACATGGATAAATCTGCATCACAAGTCCCGAAATTCCAAACTGAGGAAGAATTACTACAAAGAGCAAGAATAACACAACAGAAATAATAAACTGCACCCGGACTAATCCTAAAAGTTCCACTGAAATCTGTCGAAACATTCGATTCTTTGCTGCTTCAATATCATCTAATCGACCACCAATCAGTTTTTCTACATATTGACGATATCTTCCACTGAATCGTCTTTCTACTGCGGTAATAAAAATAACAGAAGCAGACATATTTGTTAAAAGTCCCAGAAAGGTTGCCATATCATAAGGCTCTGCACATACAAAGGTGTCTCGTACCACTACCTGTAAATCTGTTCCTCCACCTTCACCAACGTTTCCGCTCAGGTATGCAATCTTATCACCATCCTGAACATAACCCTTCTGACGAAGCATACGTACTGCAGCATGGAAAAGCACCTCTG
>JAIKXK010000167.1 GCA_024684155.1 Lachnospiraceae bacterium
GCAGAGGTATTGGTTCGTTGGGAACATCCTACAGAAGGGCTTTTAGTACCAGGTCGCTTTATTGATATTTTTGAACGAAATGGAATGATTTTAAACCTGGATAAGTATATGTGGGAAATGAGCTGTAGTTTGTTGAAGGACTGGGAAAGAAAAGGTTATCATGACTATTATCTTTCTGTAAATATCTCCCCAAAGGATATTTATTTAATGGATGTTTGTCAGTATTTAACAGACCTGGTAAACAAATATGAAATCGAACCTTCAAAGCTAAAATTGGAAATTACGGAAAATATGATTTCTGATACTCAGCGCTGCATTCAGTTGATTGAGAATTTACAGAAGAATGGATTTACTGTAGAAATGGATGACTTTGGAAGTGGATATTCATCATTAAATACCCTAAAGAATATTCCGGTGGATGTATTGAAGATGGATATGGGCTTCTTGCGTGATACAAGAGATAAAGAAAAGAGTGAAAAGATATTCTCCTTTGTGGTGGAATTATCAAAACGCTTGAATATGGAATGCATTGCAGAGGGAATTGAAACAAAAGAACAGCTTGATATTTTAGTAGAGTATGGATGTAATATCTTCCAGGGATACTATTTCTCAAGACCAATTCCTGTTTATGAATACGAGAATAAATACATGAAAAAATAGGAGATGCAATCATGTCGAGAGCACAAAACCAAAAACTGAAACTCTATGTTCTGGGTAAAATCTTAATGGAAAATACAGATGAAGATCATGGTATGACTATGAAAGAGATTATCAAACGACTGGAACGGGAGGACATACCTGCAGATCGAAAGAGCATCTATGATGATATTCGTGTTCTTGAGGACATTGGGATTTGTGTTGAAACGGAAAAGGTTGGGAAATACTATTACTATAAGGTAGTTGGCAAACAGTTTGAAGTGGCAGAATTAAAACTTTTAGTAGATTCGGTTTCTGCTTCAAAATTTATTACGGAAAAGAAATCAAAGGAATTAATTGGAAAGTTAGAGGGCCTGGTGTCGAAATACGAAGCCAAGGAATTACAGCGTACCGTCTTAGTGAGTGGCAGAAATAAAACCCAAAATGAAGGGATTTATTATAACGTAGATGCCATTCATACAGCCATGAATGAAAACAAAAAGATTTCCTTTGAATATTTGCAGTGGACGGTGGAAAAGAAATTAATCAAAAAAAAGGAAGAGAAGTATGTTGTTAGTCCCTGGTCATTACTTTGGGACGAAGAAAACTACTATTTAATTGCCTTTGATGAAACAATAGGAATTATGAAGCATTATCGTGTAGATAAGATGCGGGGGATTTCCAGTTTGGAAGAAAAGCGAGCTGGAGTGGAAGAATATGAAAAATTAGATATGACTTCCTATACAGATCGGGTTTTTGGAATGTTTGCCGGAAAAGAAGAAACAGTCACCCTTATTGCAAAGAATTATTTGGTAGGGGTTGTCTTAGATCGATTTGGTACGGATATTCCTCTTCGAAAAGAAGATAAAGATCACTTCCGCTGTAGAGTAAAGGTGGCCTTAAGTGGACAGTTTTATGGATGGGTATTTAGCTTTGGGGGCGAGATGAAAATCGCAGCACCAGAGTATGTGGTGGAAGCGTATAGAGGAGAGCTGGAGAAACAGCTTCCGAAAAGTTACGAGTAACAACTCCTTCCGAAAAGTTAGGAGCAACAACTCCTTCCGGAAAGTTACGAGCAACAACGTCACATAATAGAAATCCCCTACAAATTAATTGTAGGGGATTTCTATTAAGTCGTGGCTGTCGCCACGACTTCGCAAATAAAAAAAAGGGATTTTTTCCAAATAAATTTGGAAAAATCCCTTTTCTTATTTGCTACGTTGTTGCTCGTAGCTTTTCGGAAGCTAGCGACGAGAGTTGAACTCGTGACCTCCTCACTACCAATGAGGTGCGCTACCACCTGTGCCACGCCAGCTTATCGGGTATATGTGATACCGACTTGACTAATATACTATATTGAAATTTTAAAGTCAAGGACTTATTTGTAATTATTTATGGTATTTGTGATTGCTCTTGAAGCAGCACTTAAAAGGCTTTCGTAAGCAGTTGTGGTATCAGAAGAAGTTACATTCATTTCGTTTTCTAATTCCTTTAAAAATAATTCATAACTCTCGTGGTCTGAGAATTCTGAAAGGGCTGTTTTTAATGAAGTAGCAGTTGCGGTATAATTTTTCGACCCTGAAGCTGAAATATCTTTATCAGCAGGAATGTCAACGCCTTCCGCATAATATCCAAGTACCTTTGGTACATAGTTTTGAGTTTCTTCAAAAGGAGGAATGCCACCATATTTATCTACATTTCCACTTCCTGCATTGTAAGCTGCAAGTGCAAGAGAGGTGTCGCCATTGTATTTATTTAAAAGATTAGCTAAAAGTTGTGCACCACCCATAATATTTTGGTATGGATCATAGGCATCGGTAACACCCAGGCCTTCAGCGGTGGATGGCATTAATTGCATAATACCCATGGCACCAGAAGAAGAAGTAGAGTCTGGATTAAAATTGGACTCCTGCTTTGCTACAGCCTTTAAAAGATTTACATCAACACCATAAGTTGTAGCTGCTTTCTCAAAAATCTGAGAAAGGTTCATATCTTCTGTAGTAGTTGTGTCAGAAGCTTTAGAATTTGCCACATTATCAATGGCAGTATTTAGCATTGTAGAAAAAGAATCCTCTGCAGATGTGGTAGTTTCACTAGTGGCTTCTGTGGCAGTGCTAGTTTCTGCGGTCTCTTCTGTAGCAACTTCCTTAGGCGTTAAATACTCTGTATATACATTTTTCTCGTTGGTTTCTATGGTAATTTTCATATATGTCCTCCGACTTTTATTATACGCAGTTTGGAATCTTTAAGCAATGGTTCATAGTTTACTTTTATGCCCAAATTAACTATAATTGTAGATAACTTGGTTAAGAATGGGTTAGCAGGGGGAGAATGCTAATATGGACTTGAAAGTGATAGATTTTGATTTTGCTCATTTCAATGCTCAATATACAGTAGCAGCAATAGGTTTTGGCATTATAATGATTATTTTTTTGGAGATTCGATACCCAAAGGATAATCCTACTTTGAATGCCTTCCGTCGCTTTAATATTATGACGGTGATTGCTGCTTTTTTTGATGCCTTAGCTTCCTTTACGGAATTTAATGGCATTCTATTTAATCCCTCCCTTACTATGGGAGTAAATACGATAAGCGGGTTAACCACCAGCGTAGCATCATTTCTTTATACTCGTTATGTAGATTCCTTTGTTGATAATAAAAAACTAAGAGTATTAACGGTATTCAATCGCTTGTTATTGATATTACATGTGATTGCTTTGTTGATTAATCAGGGAACTCATATGTATTTTGGCGTGGATATATTTGGAAATTTATATCACGGTCAGTACTATCTTGTGGGGGTTTACCTTGTTCCTCTATTTTATATTGTGTGTGGAACCATGGTACTTTTAATTCACCACGAAGCATATCCTAGAAGAACCTTTATTTATATTTGTATATCTGCTTTCTTTGTAGTCGCTACCACACTTTTCCAGGTGGTATCTCAGCAGGAACTCTTTTTATCCTTCTTTGTTGCCATCCTTGCAATGTTTGTGTTAATGCTGGCTTTGGAAACGCCGGATTATTATCGATTATTAGATGCAAATGAAAAACTTGCAGAGTCTCGAAAAGAAGCTGAACAGGCCAGAAAAGCAGCAGAGGAAGCTTCAGAGGCAAAGAGCAACTTCCTTGCAAATATGTCTCATGAAATTCGTACTCCTATGAATACCATTCTTGGAATGGATGAGATGATTTTGCGAGAAAGTGATAATGAAACTGTAATTGAATACGCGCAAAATATTCAGCATGCAGGAAATACATTGCTCCATATTATTAATGATATTTTAGATTTTTCAAAAATCGAATCAGGAAAAATGGAGATTACAAATGAGCCCTATCATCTATCGGAAATCCTTCACGATATTACCACAATGATTCAGGTGAGAAGTGATGAAAAGGGATTGGATTTTCGCTTTAATATTGATGACGATCTTCCAGATACCCTTTGTGGTGATGAGATTCGACTAAAACAGATTCTTATTAACATTTTAAATAATGGTGTGAAGTACACAGAAATAGGTTCCGTTTCTTTGGACGTAACAGGAGAGCGATGTATCCACAATGATAAGCCTTATGTAGATTTAACCTTTGTGGTTGCTGATACAGGACTTGGAATTAGTGAAACAGAAATTGGAAATATCTATGATTCCTTTGAACGTTTAGGTGAAAATAAAAATCACAAGATTGAAGGAACTGGACTTGGTCTTGCAATTACAAGAAATCTGATTCGACTGATGGGAGGGGAGATTTCGGTAGAAAGTAAATTGCATCAGGGCTCTACATTTACGGTAAAGCTTTCTCAGGAGGTTCTTTCTGAAGAAACCATGTCAGAATACGCTCAGGATCACAGAGGAATAAGTGAAGAGTATATTCAGAAATTTACTGCTCCAGAAGTAAAGATTTTAGCAGTAGATGATAATGAAATGAACCTTATGGTAGTTACCAGCTTATTAAAATCTACTTTGGCCAAGGTGGATACAGCCAGTAGTGGTTATCAATGTTTAGATAAAATGAAAGAGACACACTACGATGTGATTTTATTAGATCATATGATGCCTGGAATGGATGGTATTGAAACCCTTCATCAAGCTAGAGAGATGAGTGACAATCTTTGCCAGGGAACGCCTGTCATTGTACTTACGGCCAATGCTATTAGTGGTATGAAGGACAGGTATTTGTCAGCAGGATTTTCTGATTATTTGGCAAAACCTGTAAAGGGTGAAGAATTAGAAGAGATGCTTATTCGATATTTGCCACAGGATAAACTTCATCTATATGAGGAGGTAAAGGTAGAAAAACCAGAAATTATCGAAAGTGCCTTTGTAGAGGAAACAAATATAGAAAAAGCTGTAAGTGAAGAGGCTGATGAAGAAAAAAATATTGATCTTAGTATTATTTCAAAGAAGGATGGTATGTCTTACTTTGGAAACAATGAAAACCTCTATTTAGATTTAGTGAAGATGTATGCAGATATATCGGAACAAAAGAAGTCGGAAATCGAAGATGCTTATAATTTAGAAGAGTGGGAAGATTATACCACTTATGTTCATGCGCTAAAGTCATCTTCAAAAAATATTGGTGCCTTAGCGATGTTTGATTTAACCAGACGAATTGAAGCGGCAGGTCATCAAATGAAGAATGAAAAGAATTATGATTATAGTCTAAACTTCATTCGCAAGAACCATAAGGAGATGCTTCGCCTGTTTGATGAAACAGTAGCAGAAGCACGACGCATGACAGAATAGGAGATTGATATGTGGGCAAATGAAAGTGTATTTTATCAGATGTATCCCTTGGGAATGACAGGGGCACCTTTTGAAAACGATGGAGTATTAGAACATCGAATTTTACAGGTGTTAGATTGGATTCCTCATTTGAAAAAGTTAGGAATCAATGCGGTGTATTTTTCACCTTTGTTTGAATCCGATACCCATGGATATAATACGAGAGATTATCGAAAAATTGATACCCGTCTCGGAAATAATGATGATTTTAAAAAGGTATGCGATGCCCTGCATAAGGAAAATATCCGGGTTGTGTTAGATGGTGTATTTAACCATGTAGGTCGAGGATTTTTTGGTTTCCAGGATGTAGTGAAAAATCGTGAGAATTCAAAGTACAAAGATTGGTTCCATATAAGCTTTGATGGAAATTCCAACTATAACGATGGCCTTTGGTACGAAGGATGGGAAGGAAACTTTGATCTTGTAAAATTAAATCTTTCTAATCCTGAGGTTCGTTCTTATTTGTTAGACAGTGTAAAGTTTTGGATTGATGAGTTTGGTATTGATGGCCTTCGATTAGATGTAGCCTATATGGTAGATCGAAACTTTTTAAAGGAACTACGATGGAACTGTGATCAGTGGAAAGAAGAGTTCTTTTTAGTAGGAGAAATCTTAGGCGGAGACTACAAGCAGATTATGAATGATGAAATGTGTCATTCTGCTACGAACTACGAGTGTTTCAAGGGAATTCATTCTTCTTTAAATTCTTTGAATTTATTTGAAATTGTTCATTCTCTAAAGCGTCAGTTTGGACCAGAGGATTGGTGTTTGTATCGAGGCTATCATTTGTTCTCTTTTGTAGATAATCATGATGTCAGCAGAATTGCATCTAATCTTACGAATCCGGCACATTTACCACTGGCTTATGGGATTATGTTTGCAATGCCTGGAATTCCAATTATTTATTATGGAAGTGAGTGGGGCATAAAAGGTCATAAAAATGAAGGGGATCAGGCCCTTCGTGTGGCAGTAGAAAAACCAGAGTGGAATGAATTAACAGATCAGATAGCTGCTATGGCAAAGGCATTTCAATCTTCTAAGGCTCTGCAGTATGGAGATTTTTCTGAATTGGTATTAGAAAATCAGCACTGCATCTTTGTTCGCAAGTATGAGGATGAGCGTATCCTTTGTGCCATTAATGCTTCAGGTGACGAGCATTGCTTCCATGCAGACTTTGGTGCAGGCAGAGCAAAGGACTTAATTTCCGGGGAAGAAATAGATTTTGGTGGTGGATTAACCATGCCAGGAAATTCTGTTATGTTATTGCAACCATTTTAATTGCATATTTTCGTATAAATATTCATAAGCCCTTGACATTCAAGGGCTTTTTTTTTATAGTTTTTTCGGAAAAGATTGTACGCAAGTAAAAAGGAAAAAGAGGTTACAAATTGAGTAAAGAAGCATTTTTAACAAAAGAAAAAGCAGAGGAAATCGCAGCAAAGATTCCTACACCTTTTCATATTTATGATGAAAAGGGAATTCGTGAAAACGCAAAAGCGGTAAAGGAAGCTTTTTCATGGAATAAAGGATTTAAAGAATATTTCGCAGTAAAGGCTACACCAAACCCTTATTTGATTAAGATCTTAAATGAGTATGGATGTGGAACCGACTGTTCATCTATGGCAGAGCTTATGTTGTCTCAGGCCATTGGTATTACAGGACAGGACATTATGTTTTCTTCTAATGATACACCTGCAGAAGAGTTTAAGTATGCAGATGAATTAGGAGCTATCATTAACTTAGATGATTTTACCCATATTGAATTTTTGGAAAAGACATTAGGCTATATTCCAGAAACAATTTCCTGTCGTTTCAATCCAGGTGGAGTGTATCAGATTTCTAACGGAATTATGGATAACCCTGGAGATGCAAAATACGGAATGACACGTGAGCAGATTGTAGAAGCTTACAAGATTTTGGCAAAGAAGGGTGCAAAGAATTTTGGTATTCACTCTTTCTTGGTTTCAAATACAGTAACAAACGATTATTATCCAACTTTGGCAAAGACCTTGTTTGAATTAGTAGTAGAGATTCAAAAGGAAACTGGTTGCAAGTTTAAATTCATCAACCTTTCTGGTGGTGTTGGAATTCCTTATACACCAGATCAGACTCCAAATGATATTTATGCAATTGGAGAAGGGGTTCACAAGGTATTTGATGAAATTTTGGTTCCTGCTGGAATGGGAGATATTGCCATCTATACAGAAATGGGACGTTTTATGATGGGACCTTATGGTGCACTTGTTACCCGTGCCATTCATGAAAAACATACTTACAAAGAATACATTGGTGTAGATGCCTGTGCAGCAAACCTTATGAGACCGGCTATGTATGGT
>JAIKXK010000196.1 GCA_024684155.1 Lachnospiraceae bacterium
CTCTTCATTACCAAGTTCAATATAGGCCTCGATATCTCCGTATAACTCTTCCAAAGAATCATAGATGCGAAGGTCATCCTTCATGCTTTTTAATTCTTTTGTCTTTTTTGTTGACGCCTCAGGATCATTCCAAAAATCCGGCGCTTCCATTTCTCGCTCTAATTCCTGAATTCGATTTCTCTTATTGTCTAAATCCAACGAAGCCTTTATTTCTTTTAATGGTTCTTCATAGGAAGATAATTGTTGTTTTAACTGATCTAATTCAATCAAAGGCCACCTCTTACTCACCGATTTCCGATGTTAAAATTTCAATTCCTTTTACTACCTGATTATCTTTATAGTAATCATAGTCACTGTTTTCATCTCCACTGTACTCATACTCTAGTTCTACATCTGGAGCAATTCCTGTTCCCTGAATGCATTCACCACTTGGAGTATAGTAAGATGCAATTGTCAATTTCAGTGCACTTCCATCATTAAAAGGGAAGGTATTTTGAACAACACCTTTTCCATAGGTAGTTGTACCAATTAATGTTCCATATTCAAAATCCCTAATGGCACCAGAGAAAATTTCTGATGCGGACGCAGAATCACTATTTACTAATACTGCAGTAGGAATATCTAAATAGGTTTCACCATCCGAAGTGTACTCTGTCTTTTCACCCTTGTTATCTAACATATAGACGGTAGTACCTTCAGGCAAAATATAATCTAACATATCTGTTACCGTAGAAAGCATTCCTCCCGGATTACTTCTTACATCATATAAAACAGCTTCCATACCCTGAGATTTTAAATCCTCTATGGCGTCTTTAAATTCTTCTGTTGTTCCATCTGAAAATTCTGTAATCTGAATATATCCTATGGTTGGATTTCCATTTCCATCATTTAGCATCTGATAAGAAACAGATGGAACCTGTATTGCTTTTCTTGTACAGGTAATATTTAATTCTTCTCCATCTCTGGAAATTACAAGTTCAACCTCAGTACCCTCTTCACCTCTGATATGCTGAACAAAGGAAGATAACTCTTCTGAAGTTGCATCATATCCATCTGCAGATACAATGATATCATCTTTTTTAAGTCCTGCTTCTTCCGCAGGAGAACCTTCGTATACCTTCGCAATACTTACAACACCAGTTTCCGAATTCTTTGTAAGTACAGCTCCTACCCCAGCATAATTTCCTGTAGCGTCAATGAGAAACTCTGAATATTCATCTTTTGTATAGTAAACAGAATAGGGATCATCTAATCCTTCCACCAATCCTTTTACAATACCAGTTTCTAAATCTTCCACATCAAAATCTTCATAGTAGTAAGTCTTAATAACCGAATACACCAGTCCTAATTTTTCTTCTGTATCATCTGTTAAAACTTCACTGGCACTGTGATAAATTAGTCCAAAAAAGATTCCTACAATCAAAGTAAAAATAGCAAGCATGGATAATGAGCCTACTAATACCCCTCGTTTGAAGGAAGCATTTTTCTTCTTTTTGGAAGCATTATTTCCTGCCCCTTGAACAGAGTTTGACTCCGGAACCGATGATTCCGGAGTCTGTATTTCATTTTCCTGATTAAAATTTTGATCCATAATTATACCTTCAAATGTCTCTTTAACGTAAATCTACTTCCAATAAATCCAATACCAACTCCAAGAATTAGTGACACTGGCAAAAGTACTCTAAACAATTCTTTTACAGGAACAAATTCCATTAAAGAACTTAACATACTAAATTTTTCAGATACATATCGAACAATATTTCCATACAGGGCATATAATAGTCCCAAAGGAATAACTGAACCGATAAGTCCAATTACAATACCTTCTACAATAAAAGGTGCTCTTACAAAGGTATCCTTTGCACCGATCAGTTTCATAATGGCAATCTCTTCTCTTCTAACAGAAATACCAACTGTAACTGTATTACTAATCAAAAATACTGCTACCGCTATTAAGATAACAATAATTGCTACAAAGATAAGAGCAATTAAATTATTAAAATCTGTCAAAACATCTGCAGCCATTTCTGACTGTTTCACCTCACGGACACCCTCTAATCCCTCTAAGAATTCTACTAAATTATCCTGCTGGGAAACATCATTTAAGAACACTTCATAGTTTGCTGAGTTTGCCATTGGATTATCGTCTTCAAATCCGGCAGCAGCTTCTTCATTTCCTTCAAAGTAATATTCTTTAAAGCTTTCCCAGGCTTCCTCTGCTGAAACAAAATTATAATTTGCAACTTCTGGTCTTGTTGAAATTTCATTTCCAATGGTTTCAATCTGTTCTTCACTAATGCCCTCTTCAAAGAACACAGTAACTGCTACACCCTCTTCTGCAGACTGTACCATAGAACCAAAATTCATACCTAAAGCATAAAATACTCCAAACAAAAAGATACAGGCTGTCATGGTCGCAATTGACGCAAGAGAAAACATTTTGTTTCGCCAAATATTAATTAATCCCTGTTTAAAATTATAAGTGAGTGTACTAATCTTCATCTTCGGTGTCCTCCTCTTCATCGCTTACAATGACACCTTTACGAATGGTAATCACTCGCTTGTTCATAGCTTTTACAATATCCATATTATGAGTAACCACAACAACTGTAGTTCCACGCTTGTTAATTTCATCTAATAATTTCATAATTTCCCAAGCGTTATGGTTATCTAAGTTTCCTGTAGGCTCATCTGCAAGTAAAATCTTTGGCTCATTTACTAAAGCTCTTGCAATGGCAACACGTTGCTGTTCACCACCGGATAACTCCTTTGGGAAAGAACGATACTTTGCTGCAAGTCCAACCAAAGAAAGCATCTGAGGTACTTTCTTTTTAATATCTTTTTTTGATGCTTCTACTACTCGCATAGCAAAAGCAACATTTTCATATACAGTACGATCCTGCAATAAGCGGAAATTCTGGAATACGACTCCTATATTTCTTCGATAAGCAGGAATATTTTTTCTTGAGATATTTCCAATATCTCTTTTATTCACCATGATTTTACCATGTGTAGGCACTAGCTCTTTTTGCAATAGCTTAATCAAAGTAGACTTTCCAGAACCACTTTTTCCTACTATGAACACAAACTCTCCAGGTGCGATATGAAGGTTTACATCCGTAATGGCTTGCACACCTTTTTCATATGTCTTACTGACATGTTCAAGCTTAATCATAAATAATTTCTACCTCTATTCTAATTAGAAATCCTGATCATCCATATATTTCATATACTCCACTACCATAAGTGCAATCTTAAAGGTAATGGCATCCTCAAACACTCTTAAATCTAATCCTGTACTTTTTTGAAGTTTATCCAAACGATATACCAAAGTATTTCTATGGATATAAAGCTGTCTTGAGGTTTCAGATACATTCAAACTATTTTCAAAGAATTTATTGATTGTTGTCAATGTCTCTTCGTCGAACTGATCCGGTGTTTTATTTTCAAAAATTTCTTTGATAAACATCTTACATAGTGGAATTGGCAACTGATAAATCAAACGTCCAATTCCTAATACAGAATAGGCAATAATATCCTTTTCTTTAAAGAAGATTTTTCCAACATCTAAAGCCATGGTAGCTTCCTTGTAGGAACGGGACACTTCTTTGATTTCACTAATGATGGTACCATAAGCAATTCTTACAGAAGTTCCTGCCTTATCAGAAAAGGCATCAATAATCACCTTTGCAGTCTTGTCTACAGTTTCATAAGTGCCATCTGGTCCAATATCCTTTACAATAATGATATTGCCTTCATCTACTGCAGTTACAAAGTCAGTAGTCTTTCCTCCGAAGACATTTCGGACACGATCCATCTCATCTCCCATTTTATTGCCTTCTAATTCAACTACCATAACTACACGTCTTGCTTCAATATCGATATGTAGTTTCTTTGCACGGTTATAAATATCAACTAATAGTAAATTATCCAATAAAAGGTTTTTCACAAAGTTATCCTTATCGAATCTTTCACGATAAGCAACTAACAACTCCTGAATTTGGAAGGTTGCAACCTTTCCAATGGTAGAAGCTTCCTCACTATCACCATTTACCATAATGATATATTCTACTCTTCCCTCTTCCATTACTTTATAGAAGTGACATCCCAACGCCATCTGACTTTCAGCTGGCGAGTCAGCAAACTCTTCCACAGTTTCACCATAAGACTTTGCATCCAAAAAGCTGGTAGCAAGTACACTACCTTCTGTATCAAATACAGCAAAGTCCGTCTTTGTTATCTGATGTAAACCATCTACAGTTTTCTGAAGGATTTGATTTGAAATCATTTTCGGTTCCTCCTAAATTCCCCTTTTATACATATTACACAATTTAAGTCTATGTGTTTTTGATATTTTCCCCAACTACAATCCCTAGTGTAATATAATTTGCCAAAAAATGAAAGTCTTATTTAGGGTTTTATTATGCAATTTTCCCTTAAACCGGATTTTTCGGCATTTCTTCTTCTGACTCCATTTATAGTTTTCTGACAATTTAACCATTTCCGGCATTTATTACAAACTTTTTACAAATATTTACAATATATGAATTACAGTTTTTTTGTCAAAGAAAACTTTATCTCTTTATAAATTTTATTCAAAAAATACAAAACATTCGTTTGGATTATCCTCATGATTTTTGTGGATAAAGTGGAAAACTCGTTTATAACTTATAATTTCGTCATCCATTTCTATCAGATTGTGGAAAACTTATGTGGATAACCATCTTCCCTTCATCTTCATCCGTAATATCTTTGTAAAATTTGTGCAAAATGAAGAAATTGAAATTTATCCTTGAAAAATCATTTTCAGAAACTTTGAATATATCAAAATGTTTTGTCTAAACTCCTCTTTTATCATAAAAAAAGACCCGATCAAAAACTGACCGGGTCTAACGTGTTTAATTAAAAGATACGTCTTACAGCTAAGATGCTACGATAGTTAACATTTGAGTAGCAAATACCGTTTGTAGGATTAGAAGCATGAACAATAGTTCCGTTTCCAATATAGATTGCAACATGTCCGCTGTAGCAAACAATATCACCTGGCTGCATAGCGTCTGTACTTACTGCATAACCAACACTTCTATCTGCACTAGATGAATGAGGTAAGCTTACACCAAATGCTGCGTAAACACTCATTACAAATCCAGAACAGTCTGTTCCGTTAGTAAGTGATGAACCACCATATACATAAGGATTACCAACAAACTGACAAGCATAAGATGCAACTGCACTTCCTGAAGAACCACTTGGTGCTGCATATGATGTAGTAGTTGATGATGAAGAAGATGATGATGAGCTGCTTGCCTGTGCTGCTGCTGCTTTTGCAGCTGCCTCTTCAGCGGCTTTTCTTTCAGCTTCTTCTTTTGCTAATCTTGCTTCCTCTTCTTCTTTTGATTCAGCATATGTATATTCGGTAGATAATGAAACATAATCAGTAGATACGTATCCATCTCCATCCTCTGTAGAAACTTTAACCCAGCCAGAATCTAATGTAGATTCATCTGTTACTGTTAAATCATCTCCTGAAGGAACCATGCTAATAATCTGTGCATCTGTAGATGCATCGGAACGAACATATAAGGTTTCTGTATTTACAGTAGCGTATCTTGTAGATACTGATGCTGCAAGTTCTTCATTGTCTACCACAACGAATTCAGACTTAACATAACCTGTTACACTTCCTGAAGAAATCTTGTACCAATCTCCTTCAGTTTCTAAAACTTCTGCTGCACTGTTATTGTAAAGTTTTCCTAAAACTT
>JAIKXK010000081.1 GCA_024684155.1 Lachnospiraceae bacterium
GTAATCCGTGATTTATATGGGTTTGATGAGTTTTCCATGACGGATCTGGCATTGATTGGTCAGTATTCAGAAAACAACTTTAATGGCTGTAACTGTGGTATTATGGACCAGTTTGCTGTGGCAAACGGAAAGAAAGATATGGCAATGTTCTTAGACACTTCTGATTTGTCTATGGAATATGCTTCTGTAAAGCTTTCTGATGCAAAGATTGTAATTACAAATTCAAAGGTAAAACATTCTTTAGTAGATTCTGCTTATAATGACAGAAGAATGGAATGTTCCAAGGCATTAGAAGAACTTCAGTCTGTTGTAAACATCAGGGAACTTGGTGATTTGGATGAGGAAACCTTTGAGGCTCATAAGGATGTCATTTCATCTGAAGTCTGCAGAAAGCGCGCAAAACATGCAGTTTATGAGAATCAAAGAACAATAAAAGCGGTAGAAGCTCTAAAGAATAATGACATTGAAACCTTTGGAAAGCTTATGAATGCGTCTCATGTTTCTTTAAGAGATGACTATGAAGTGTCCTGTCCTGAAGTAGATGTATTAGTAGAACTTGCCTGGGAAACTCCAGGTGTAATTGGAAGCCGAATCACTGGTGGTGGTTTTGGTGGATGTACTGTATCTATCGTAAAAAATGATGCAGTGGACGCCTTTGTTGAAAAGGTTGGAAAAGGCTACAAGGAAAAATGCGATATTGATGCAGAGTTCTATGTAGAAGACATCGGGGATGGTGCAAGAGTACTTTCCTAGTAAATGATGTTTTATACTGAGACAATATAAACTATAAAATAGAGAACCTTTATATTAACCGACGACACGCTTTCGCCTCGTGTCCAACGCAAGGGATGCTAAAATCACTTGCGTTCATTAAGCACCGGCGTTTGCAAAAATCGTCTACGTTAATATAAGGGTTTTTCTATTTTGTGTACTCCGCTAAAATCATAGCTACTTTGCAGATGATGGCATCATCGAAGGAGCGAAGATCCAATCCTGTCATTTTCTGGAATTTATCTAAGCGATAAATCAGAGTATTTCTATGAATGAAAAGTTCTTTTGCTGTTTCTGCAATATTTAGCTGGTTGTTAAACAAAACCTTGATAGTGCTTCGCATTTCATTATCCAATGTGGAAAAGTCAAAGGCAGGAAGGTTTTCTTCTAAATATTCCTTTGCATCTTCCATAGAAATCCGGTAGAGAAGCTTTTCTAGTCCTAAATCGTGGTAGGAATGGATTTGTTTTCCGTTTTTAAAGGTAACACCTAAATGAAGAGCCACCTCTGCATGTTTGTAGGCAGAAACTAACTGTTCAAATTCACTAACCATTCGATCATAAGAAATTCGTACTGCCTGCATGGCTTCCGTGCTTAGCGCATCTACAATAGAGGCAGCAGTTTTGTATAACTCCTCCTCAGACAAAACACCACGGCATTGGCGAATTAAAACAATATGGTGCTGATCCATTTCCACAAGTAAATCATTTCCAGTTTCTAAAGAAGACAAGACGGAAAGAGACATTTCGTCAAAAGGTGATTTAAAAGCAATTAAAAATAATACCCGATTAACACTCTTTTCAATATGAAATTTTAGTCGTCCTGCTGATATTTCTTCAGAAGTGAGTTGTCCAAGCAAGAATTGCTGGAAGAAAAAGTCTCTGTCGTTATTTCCCCTAACAGAGGATAGTACATGTTTTAATTTTGACGTAATATTTGGGTTTTCTAATTCTTCCTTAGAAAGAGAAAAAGAAAGTCCCGTTTCCCTATTTAGTTTTTCAAGAAGTTCTAAAGCCTCCATAATGTATAACCCCGTTTAAAATTGATACTAATATCTTAATCTATATAGAAAAAATAAGCAAAGTAAAATTACCCCCAAAGCAATAAAGCTTTGAGGGTAATTTTGAAAGAAGAAATCACGGTGATATTTCTACTAGTTTGTGATTGTAACTTCTGAATCTTTATCGAAGAAGTGAGCCTTCTCCATATCAAGAGCGAATTTAACAACATCGCCCATCTTTGCTGTAGTACGAGGATCAACTCGAGCTGTTACCTGAGTATCAGCATAATCGAAGTATAAGAATACTTCAGCACCAAGTAATTCATAAACCTTGATGGTTGATTCAATAACTGTATTAGGAGAAGCATCGATAAACATCTGAGAATCATGGATATCTTCAGGACGAATACCAAGTGTTACTTCTTTTCCTACATAACCTGCGTCTGTTAAAGCTTTTGCCTTAGCAACAGGTACGTTTAATCTGCTCTGTCCAACAACAGCAACAACGTTGTCACCTTCTTTTTCAATCTTAGCATTGAAGAAGTTCATCTGAGGTGATCCGATGAATCCAGCAACGAATAAGTTACCTGGCTTATTGTAAAGATTCTGAGGAGAATCGATCTGCTGTACAACACCGTCTTTCATAACAACGATTCTGGTACCAAGTGTCATAGCCTCGGTCTGATCATGTGTTACGTAGATGATAGTAGCGCCTAATCTATCATGAAGCTTAGAAATCTCGATACGCATCTGAACACGTAATTTTGCATCTAAGTTTGAAAGAGGTTCATCCATAAGGAATACCTTAGGATTACGAACGATAGCACGTCCCATAGCAACACGCTGTCTCTGTCCACCTGATAAAGCCTTAGGCTTACGATCTAATAATTTATCCAAATCAAGGATTTTTGCAGCTTCCTGAACACGTCTGTCAATTTCATCCTTAGGCATCTTACGAATCTTAAGACCAAAAGCCATGTTATCGTAAACTGTCATATGAGGATACAAAGCGTAGTTCTGGAATACCATTGCGATATCTCTATCTTTAGGTTCTACGTTATTCATAACCTTTCCATCGATAGTTAACTCACCGCTGGAAATATCTTCCAAACCAGCAATCATACGAAGTGTAGTAGATTTACCACATCCTGAAGGTCCAACGAAGATGATGAACTCTTTGTCTTCTACATCAAGATTGAAATCCTTAACAGCTTCAAAACCGTTTGGATAAATCTTGTAAATGTTTTTTAGTGAAATACTTGCCATTTTATATATACCCTACCTTTCATTTGTTGGATTAACCAACGATAAAATCCTTTAATGCGTCCATTATAGCGTCGATGTCTGTATCTTTCTGGATAACTAATTCTAAATCCTGAGATAAATCAAGAGAGAAGATACCCATAATTGATTTTGCATCGATGACATAACGTCCAGCAATTAAATCAAAGTCATTGTCGAATCTTGTAACTACATTAACAAAGGCTTTTACCTTGTCGATGGAGTTGATGTTAATTTTTACAGATTTCATAGTAAAAACTCCTTTCCCAAATACTGATATCATTATAAGAAAGGCCCCTTTTGTGAACAATGTTAAAACACACAAAAATCTTTGTGTGAAATAACTATGATGGAATAGTAAGAATATTTTATACATATATGATATACTTCTTTTATATAACTTTAGACAAGGGATAAAAAAGGGGAATATATGATTGTTTCTAATAATGACGAAATTAAAAAAATGGATATGGAATCGGTAGTACGCTATTTCCCGGAAATATTTGATCGATTTTCCTATGACAGTGGTGGAAAATATGTCTTCTTATGTCATATTCCTGAGGATATTTCTATTTGGAGTAAGGCAGCAGTAGACTATTTTGATATGCCTGGAGTCATTATGTATGATGTGGAAAACAAATGGATTGAGCGTATTGCACCCTGGGATCAGGAGAAATTTTCCAGAGAGATGGAAAAACTAAGGACAGGAGAAATAGAGGATTTTGAGCTGGATTACCATGTTAAAAATAAATATGGAAAATATGTAACCTGTACAGGAACAGCTCATATTATCTGTGATGAATCTGGTCCAAAATATATGACCGGCAGTATATTAAATCATGAAGTAAACTATTCAGTGGATCCAACTACAGGTTTGTATAATCGCAGTATGCTTATGAAGGCAATTACAGAAAAATGTGAAAATAAAACTCCCTTTCATCTGTTTATAGTGGGAATTAGAAATTTCTTTGAAATTAATTCTTCTCATGGGTATCTTTTTGGAAACAAGGTATTAAAAGCAATTGCGGAATATGCCATTACCATGCGTTCCACTGGAATGCTTTATCGAGTGGAAGGAACGAAGTACGTTTACTTAACGAATAAAGAGGATGCAAGTGAAGAGGAATTAAAAGCTGTATTTCGGGAGTACTCTGATCATCTTGGAGACGAACTTATTGTAGATGGCAGGCATTTAACGGTTGATGTCAATGGTGCAAACCTTACGGTGAATAACTTTAATATAGATACAAACTCCATCTATAATTCAGCCCTTTATGTACTTCAAAAGGCAAAGGAAGATAACCTGCAGGAATTATTACTTGTGGATGAAAACTATTTCGTGGAGAATGAACGTCATTTAAAGCTTTTAAATGAAATTCGAAATTCGGTGGCCGAGGGCTGCAGGGGATTCTTTTTACTTTATCAACCTATTATAGATGTAAATACAAAAAAGATAACTGGGGCAGAGGCTTTGATACGATGGAGGGATAAAGAGGGAAATGTGATTCCTCCAAATGATTTTATCCCATGGCTGGAACAGGATCCAATTTACTATGAACTGGGAGTATGGATACTTCAAAGGGTGATGCAAGAAACAAAGGGGATTTTAAAATTAAAGCCTGGTTTTGTGGTAAATGTAAATCTGGCCTATCCGCAAATCCAAAGAGGAGAATTTGTCAGTCATTTAAGAGAGATTATAGAAGAGGAAGAATTTCCGACAAAGAATATAAAGCTGGAACTAACAGAGCGATGTCGTCTTTTAAATGTAAATAATTTACGAAATACTATGATTCAAATTAAAACATTAGGGATCGACACGGCGTTGGATGATTTCGGGACAGGTTATTCAGCATTGAATTTACTGGTGGATTTACCAATAGATCAAATTAAAATCGATAAATCTCTAGTAGATGGCATAGAGGAGGATGTGAACAAGCAGTCTTTATTAAGAGCCCTTACAAATTCTGCCTATGAATTGGGGAAAGCTGTATGTGTGGAAGGTGTAGAGACTGGACATATGGCGATCTACTTAAAAGAAAATTTTTATATCACACAGTTCCAGGGATATTATTTTTCAAAACCAATAGAGATTTCAAAAATACCAGAACTTGATTTTTTTAATTAATGGAAAGCTGACTTTTTGCAAACAACGGGGGCGAAAGTTGGCTTTTTTGCAAGGTTTTTTGTAAAATTTGCGCAAAAAAAGGCACTAGTGATATAATATTGAAGAATGTAAACATGGGCGAGTGCCCCAAACTTTATGGAGATAAAATGGAAACAATTACACCAAGAGGAAAATTGTTGGCATATATGAGAGCACCTATTTATATGGTGACCATATTTTTTGTCGGCAGCATATTTTTAATTTGGGAGCATAGAAGTCTAGGGATTGCATCACTGATTGTAACAGTGATCTATTTATTTATTACCCTAGGGGTTTATAAGGGAAACAAAAAGCGCTTATCAGATGAAATCATTGGATTTGCCGTTCAGTATGGAACGGTTCAAAGTCGTCTTTTAAAAAATTTCCAGGTGCCTTACGCCATTTTAGATGGTGAAGGTAAGATGTTTTGGATGAATGAACAGTTTTCAGAGCTTACGGGAAAAGATGTAAGATATCAGAAATCCATTACATCGATCTTTAAGGAAATCACCAGAGAAAGCATTGAGAGAGCGGAAACGGATCAATTTGTTATTCAGGTAGAATACGAAGACCGAATCTATGATGCTATTTTGGAAAAAATGAATTTCGAGATAGAAGGGGAAGATATTAAACAACCCGGGGATCCTTTACTAGTGGAACGCTCCGGTTCTTTGATTGCAGTGTTATTGCAGGATGTTACAGATTTTGAGCAATTAAAGAAAACCAATGAAGAAGAGCAAATGGTTCCTGTTTTTTGTTATGTAGATAACTATGAGGAAACCATGGAATCTGTAGATGAAGTAAAACGTTCTATGTTAACTGCAGTATTAGATCGTAATATTAGCCGTTACTTTAGAGAAGTAGATGGAATCATCCGTAAAATTGAAAAAGACAAATACTTTGTAGTATTGAAAAAGAAGGGATTGCAGGAATTAAAGGAAAACAAGTTCTCAATCCTAGAAGATATTCAAACTGTAAAAATTGGTACCGATAATGTCTTTACCTTAAGTATTGGTATTGGAATTAATGGTTCCACCTATACCCAAAGAGCAGAATATGCAAGAGCAGCAATTGATATGGCCCTTGGTCGTGGTGGTTCCCAGGTAGTGATTAAAGATAATAAAGACGTTTCTTATTATGGTGTTCGTGGTCGTGAGATGGAAAAGAACACTCGTGTAAAAGCGAGAGTAAAGGCCCAGGCTCTTCGAGAAATGATGGAAGGAAGAGAAAAGGTTTTAGTTATGGGACACAGTATTTCTGACGCAGATGCCCTAGGTGCTGCAGTGGGAGTTTACTGTTGTGCCAGAGATTTAGGAAAATCCTGTCAGATTGTCTTAAATACCATTACTTCGTCTCTTCGTCCATTGGTAGAAACTTTTACAGAAGATATGGGTTATCCAAGAGATATGTTTGTTTCTTCTGAAGAGGCACTTATGATTGTGGATCCGGATACCTTAGTGGTAGTAGTGGATACCAATCGTCCAAATTATACAGAATGTCCTCAGCTTTTAAATCGAGGAAACGGTGTGGTGGTATTTGATCACCACAGACAGGGAAGTGAGCAGATTACAAATCCTTTGCTTTCCTATATTGAACCATACGCTTCAAGTGCATGTGAAATGATTACAGAGGTACTTCAGTACTTCTCTGATGATATTAAAATTAATCCTATTGAAGCGGATTGTATTTATGCTGGAATTTTAATTGATACCAATAACTTTATGACAAAGACAGGTGTTCGTACCTTTGAGGCAGCAGCTTACTTACGTAGAAATGGTGCGGAAGTTACACGAGTTCGAAAGCTGCTTCGTGAAGATATGGGAGCTTATAAAGCAAGAGCGGAAGTTGTTCGTCATGCAGAAGTTTATCACGGTTCCTTTGCTATTTCCGTATGTAATGCAAGAGATACAGAAAGCCCTACCATAGTAGGTGCTCAGGCTGCCAACGAACTATTAAATATTGTAGGTATTAAGGCTTCTTTTGTACTAACAGAGTATCAAAAGAAGATTTTCGTATCCTCTCGTTCCATTGATGAAATTGACGTTCAGTTAATTATGGAGCGTTTAGGCGGTGGTGGTCATTTAAATGTGGCTGGTGCTCAGATTGAAAATTCCAGCGTCAATGAGGTAAAACGAAGAATTGAAGATATTATCGATATATTAATCGATGAAGGAGATATAAAACTATGAAAGTAATATTACTAGCTGATGTAAAACCACATGGCAAAAAAGGAGATATTGTTGAAGTATCAGACGGATATGCCAGAAACGTACTGTTTAAAAAGAAGCAGGGTGTAGAAGCAACCCCTGCCAATATTAATAATTTAAAACTTCAAAATCAGCATGCAGATAAGGTAGCAGCTGAAAATTTGGCTGCAGCAGAAGCTATGGCAGAAGAAATGAAGGAATGGTTAGTAGAAACATCTATTAAAGCAGGAGAAGGTGGAAGAACCTTTGGATCTGTTTCTTCAAAAGAAATTGCAACGGCTGTAAAAGCTCAATATGGCAAAGACATTGATAAGAAAAAGATTCAGATTGATGGAGCCATTAATAGTTTAGGTGTACATGAGGTAAAGGTAAAGCTTCATCAAAAAGTAACAGCTACACTTCGTGTTCACGTTAGCGAAAAATAAAAGGGGAAAATTCATGGCCGAAGAACA
>JAIKXK010000199.1 GCA_024684155.1 Lachnospiraceae bacterium
TATCAGATGTGGCAACTGCTACGGAAAGCTGGCTCGTTGCTTCCTTTTCATAAGGTGCCCAGTTCGATAAAATATTAAACCAGGCATATAAGGAAGGAATAACAGAAAGTCCGATAATCACAACTACTGCCACAACATTTGTATATAATCTCTTTGCATCGGAGGCAAAGATACGAATAATATTACGCATCGTCTTCCTCCTTTAACTTTTCAATTTTTTCCTTTACCTGCTGTTTCTTTTCATCGATTAACTCATCAATCTCATCCATTTTATGTGTCACCTGTGCCTCTGCAACTTCCACTTTCTCACCAATTAAAACTTCATTTTCAAGACCGGTTTCTCCACTAAAATCCTTTAATTGCTCCTGCAAATTATAATCACTGTATTCTACATAAACCAGGTATGCAGCAATTCCAAACAAAGACACAATCCACAAAATTAAAAACACTAACTTTGATCCTGAAACAAAAAAACTTAAAGCCAAGAAAATCAAAGGCAATAAAATATTCACCTTTAGGCCCACACGAATCTTATTTTGATTCTTTTCATGAAGATCTTTTTGATATTCTCTATATTTTTCAAACGCTTTCTTATAATCCATAACTACCCTCTTACATCATTTCCGTATCTTCCATACGTTTTTCCATAAAGTGACTTAATGGTTTAAATGGTTTTCGAATCCATAGTCCAATAGCAAGTGACACAAGGACGAAAACTCCAAGTTCTAATAAGTAAATCACATAATCATGACCATACATACCTGCGATACACTCTCGCAAAGCATTGATTCCGTATGGGAATGGGAAAAAGATATAAATTTTTTGGAAAAACTCTGGTAAAAGTTCAATGGGATAAGTTCCACTACTGCCGGCAATCTGAAGTACAACAACAACTACTGCCAAAGCTTTTCCTACATCTCCAAAAGCAAGTACCAGGGAATAAATCAAAAGAGAAAATACAAATCCCGTAATTGCAGAGGCTACCCAGAAACGGAAGGGATGTACACACTGAACATGTAGCAGATGCAAATCTCCTAACACGATAATTAAGGTTTGCACCTGTCCCACTACAAAAAAGATTAAATAACGTCCAAAATATAGTTCGTAATCTTTTGCTTCCTTATAGGCCTCTTCTGAAGGTTTTACTTTTAGAATTGCAGTTAAAATTAAAGCTCCAACCCAAATAGCAAGCACGGTATAAAATGGAGTTACAGCGGATCCATAGTTTTCCACGGGATAAATTGCTTCTGTCGTAATCTGTACCGGTTCAGAGAAAAACTCTCCATAAATTTCTGGATTTCCGGAAAGGGTTTCCATTAACACCTTTACTTTTTCATCTTCAGATGCTTCTTTTACCTTTTCGATTGTCTCTGTTAATCGATCGCTTAATAAAGATAAGGCTTCCTTTGTGTTAATTAAACTTTCATTACCAGAACTTACCGTTAATTGAAGTGCTCCAAACACATCTCCCATTCCGGCTAATGTTCCACTTAAATTATTCATAAGTGTACTGGCATTATCGATTACAGAAGACAAAGAATCTAAGGTTGCATCCACCTGAGGCACTAAACTTTCCGTAAGAGATGATTGCATGCTTTCCACATAGGTAATCATGCCATCAAGCTGTGTTGTCAAAGTTTCCTGATTACTTTGAAAGGCCTCTTCCGTAACAGAGGAGTTTAAAGATTTTTGCAAAGCAGTCAGCTGAGTATCTAACTGCGACGTAATATCTAAAATAGAAGTTATGGTAGTAACTGTAGTTTTTACCGTAGAATTGTCCGTCTGTTCTGCTGCTATGGTGGACAAAGAACTATTCAGCGCTTCCATTATATTTGTCATGTTATCGATATCTGTTACAGTTTTATCTACTGCAGAAACCATGGTTTTTGCATCCTTTGCCATAGTTGCATCTTCCAAATCACTTTTCGCATTTTTTAACGAAGTATCCATGGTGTCCATTGCCAGATTCACTTCAGTAACATAGTCTGATAAACTTACCTGTGTGGTGGCAATACTATCATTGGCTTGATCTAAGGCACTCTTTCCTTCGTCCGATTGAGATTTAAAATAATCTACATCCTTTTGTGCATTTGAAATAGCAGAAGTAAGAACCTGGTTTCCTGCCACTGCAGCATCAATAGTTCCTTCATACTCTTCTAATTCTCCATTTATTTTTTCAAGTCGTTCTACTAATGCATCTACGCCACCATCTTCTTTGATATCATCAGACAGCTCATTTGCATTTTCAAAAACTGTAGTGGTCATAACCTTTACAAATTTTTCGTTAATATTATTCTGCAGGGTTTCTACTACCGTATCTGAAATTTTAGTTGCGACAGGATTTTTCTTTTGATTCTGATAGAAAATAAGCTGAGGTTTTTCTACATCTTCTAAGAAAATATTGTACATGTTATAGGAAAAATCTTCGGATATCACAACGGCACCATAATAGGTTCCGTCCTCTACACTTTGAAGTGCCTCTTCTTCGGACTCTACAAACTGCCAGTCGATTTTATCATTTTCTTTTAACTCTTCGATAATCTCATCTCCGGCATTTTCGTAATTACCATCTTCATCGGTATATCCTT
>JAIKXK010000269.1 GCA_024684155.1 Lachnospiraceae bacterium
GGCTTCTGCAATCCCAAAAGGGTTCGCATTAAGGTAGATTTTCCTGAACCGTTTTCTCCAACGATACAAAGATACTCCCCGCTGTTTACTTCAAAATCCAAATTCTCCACCAGGGCATCCCCTTCATAGCCTAGTGCGAGATTATTTACTTTGATTTCAGCCATAATGTTTCCTTTCTATTACGCAAATTGTGAATTATAAAGGGCTGCATATCTTCCCTGCTTCTTTAGAAGTTCCTTATGGGAACCCTGCTCTAACACTTTTCCGTTTTCCATGTAAAGAATAATATCTGCATCTAAAATAGTAGAAAGTCTGTGAGCTACAATAAAGGTAGTTCGGCCTTCCATAATTTTTCCAAAGGCAGACTGAATCTTCATTTCCGTACGGGTATCGATGGAAGAGGTGGCCTCATCCAAAATCAGCATTGGCGGATGGGCAAGCATTAATCTTGCAATACATAGAAGCTGCTTTTGTCCCTGAGAAAGATTATCTCCCTCTCCCTGAAGCAGGGTGTCATATCCCTTTGGCATCTTCTTAATAAAGCTATGCGCATGGGCAGCCTTTGCGGCCTCTACAATTTCTTCCATAGTGGCATTAGGATTTGCCATCTTTAAGTTATTTAAAATGGTATCTTCCTTCAGCCATGTCTCCTGCAATACCATTCCAAAGTTGGAACGAAGATGGGCACGGGACACATCTTTGATGTTAACACCATCCACAAAAATACCACCCCGGTCCGTTTCATAGAATCTCATCAAAAGATTAATAAAGGTTGTTTTTCCTGCACCGGTCGGTCCAACAATGGCTACCCGCTGTCCCGGTTTTACCTCTAAGTTCAAATGCTCGATTAATGGATTTTCCTTTGTGTAAGAAAAATACACATCCTTAAATTCAATATGTCCCGGGTTTTTAATTTCATCCCGTCCATCGTCTGTCACTTCTTCACTGTCGATTAAGTCAAAGAGTCGCTTTGCACAAACCACAGCGTTTTGCATTTCTGTAACTACACCGGTTACCTCATTAAAAGGTTTTGAGTATTCTCTTGCATAACCTAAGAATGTGGTCAACGCACCGATGGTAATACCGCCATTTAAGGCAATGTATGATCCGGCCACAATTACTCCTGCATAAATCAAGGAGTTAATAAATCTTGTTCCCGGATTTGTCACAGAAGAATAGAACGTCGCCTTAAATGCATTGTCATTTAAGATATCGTTTTGGCGAATAAACTCTTTTGCATTATCGTCTACATAATTGAAGTCTTTTAACAAATCCATCTGAGTAATACCCTCACGGATATGCTCGGTTAAGTCACCTCTGGAAATAGCCTGGGCCTTAAAGTAGGTCTTTGTCTTTGATGCCACAAACTTTGCAAAGAAAAATGAAAGTGGTGTAAGGGCAACTACTACAAGAGCAATTCCCACATTGATTCGCATCATAAACACAATGGTTCCAAGGATGGTTAAGATTCCTGTAAAGAACTGATTGAATCCAAGTAAAAGTCCATCGGACAGGGCATCTGCATCGGTAATAATGCGGCTGACATAATCCCCCTGAGATGCACCGTCAATTTTTTTCAAAGGAAGTTTTAGTGTCTTGGCAAAGGCCTGACGACGAATTTCCTTTGTAAAACCATAACAGATAAAGTTATTGCACCGGCCCATTAAATACTGGCCTAAGGCACCTACCATAATCATGGCTGCCATCTTTTTTAAGATAAAATAAAGCTCGTTAAAATCAACCTGATTTTTTCCCACAATACAATCCACTGCTTCACCAATGTAGATTGGTACAAACAAGGTTGCGATTACGGAAAACAAGGCAAAGATTAGACTTAAGATAACGTATCCCATGTAAGGCCGAAGTTCTTTTAATGCTCTTTTCATGCTTCCACCTCCTTTGGATACTGACAATAGTAAATTTCCTCGTAGGTAGGGCAGCTTTTAAGAAGTTCTTCATGAGTTCCAATGCCCTGGATTTCTCCGTTTTCCAACACCAATACTTTGTCTGCATCAAGACAGGAGGAAGCACGCTGAGAAATAAAAATTACCGTTGGCTTCCAAGGAAGAGACTTTAACTCTTCACGAAGTCTTCGCTCTGTTGCTAAATCAAGGGCTGAGGCACTGTCATCTAAAATCAAAACTTCCGGTTTCTTTGCCAGGGCTCTTGCAATGGTAAGACGCTGTCTTTGACCACCGGAGAAATTATTTCCTCCACGGCTCACACCAGTTTGCAACCCTTCTTTATCACGAATTACATCTGCCACCTGAGCAGAAGAAAGCGCCTCCCAAAGTTCATCTTCAGAAGCCACAGGATTTGCCATGCGAAGATTTGACTCCACAGTTCCGGAGAATAGTCTTGCATGCTGTGGCACAATACCAAAGTGACTGGATACTTCTTCATCCGAATAGCTTTGGATATTTTTGCCTTTGAATAAAATCTCCCCTTCTGTCACATCATAGTTGTGATGGAGAAGCTGAATCAAAGTAGATTTACCGGAACCGGTTCCTCCGATCACTGCAAAGAAGTCTCCCGCCTTCATGGAGAAGTTGATGTTTTCCAGCACCGTCTCCGGAGCATCCGGATAAGAGAAGGAGACGTTTTTAAATTCCAACAGGGCATTATTTTCTGAGTGCGTAGTTTTTTCTTTTGAATTATTTTCTGCGTGAGTAGTTTTTTCTTCTGATGTATTTTCTACTTTTGAATTTATAGCTTCTTTTTTTGCACAGGTTTTGTCCATAAGAGAAATAAAGGTTCTCTCATCTGCAGTGGCACTCATAACTTCATCCACACGATTTACCGATGCCATGGCACGAGTCAAAAGTAGGATTAAGTTAGAAAGCTTTAAAAGTTCCACCAAAATCTGTGACATATAGTTGGTAAGAGCCACAACTTCGCCCTGATCAGAATTTCCAATATTTACATTCCATCCGGAGAAATAAAGAATGGCGATTACGCCAAGGTTGATCACCACGAAAGTCAATGGATTTAAAAGAGCAGAAATCTTTCCTGCGCGAATCTGTTTTCCGTAAAGCCCTTCTGTTTCATCAATAAATCCCTGGTTTTCGTTATCCTCCTGACGAAAGGCACGAACCACACGAACACCGGAAATATTTTCTCCTACGCGAAGAGTTAACTTTTCCAAGGCTCCCTGAATCTTTCGAAACATAGGAAGGGTGGATTTCATAATTCCTACAATTATAAGTAAAAGCACTGCAATAACTGCCACAAAAATCAGGGCAGCCTTGGCATCTAAAATAAATGCCATTAAAAGGGCACCGAATACGATGAAAGGCGAACGCAAGAGTAGGCGAAGCACCATATTGATTCCGTTTTGCACCTGGTTAATATCGTTTGTGATACGTGTAATTAATTTGCTCGAACCAAATCGATTCAAGGTCTCTTCTGAGAAGGTTCCAATATGAAGATACATATCTCTTCTCATGGCGCCGGCAGAATAGATTGCCGCCTTTGCCGCAAAATACTGTGCAGTAATGGCAGATACCACACCCACCACTGCAAGAAGAAT
>JAIKXK010000270.1 GCA_024684155.1 Lachnospiraceae bacterium
GAATTAGAAGAGGAACTTGGAATTCTTTTATTTGAAAGAACCAACAAGGGAATCTCTCTTACTGATGAGGGACGAGAGTTTGTTACCTATGCAAAAAAAGTAACAAGCCAATATGAAATAATGGAGAATCGCTATTTATCCAGGGATAGTGATAAGGAAAAATTTTCAGTGTCGACTCAGCACTATACGTTTTCCATTAAAGCATTTACAAACGTAATCAAGAAGAATGATCCAAAGAAATTTGTTTTTTCCATTCATGAAACAAAAACCAGGGACGTGTTAGAGGATGTAAGAACATTAAAAAGTGAGATAGGTATTATTTCATTTTCTGGAGCAAATGAGACACTCATAAAAAAACTAATCAAGGAATATGGTTTGGAATTTACTCCGCTTATGACTCGTGAGGCCTACGCCTATGTTTGGAAAAATCATAAGCTTGCAGGACGAAAAGAGATATCCCTAGAGGAACTTTCGGATTATCCATGTGTTTCCTTTGACCAAAGTGATGATAGCAATTTTTACCTCACAGAAGAAGCTATGGCGGATTATGATTTTAAGAAATTGATTAAATCCGATGACCGAGCAACCAGTATGGAGATCATTTCTGAACTTCAGGGGTATTCCATTGGATCGGGAATGTTATCAGGAGATAAAGTCGTATTAAAAGGATTGGTAGCGATTAAGCTAAAAGAGGAAGATCCTCTAACCATAGGATATATTCAAAGAAAGGGAGCAATCCTTTCTACTTATGGTGAGGATTATGTAGAAGAATTGCAAAAATACAAAGAAATATAAAAAGAGAATATATCAAAAGCTCCCAGTAGAAAAGTTCGTTTTCCTTTCCTACTGGGAGCTTCTTGTTATTTTATAAGATCATTTAAATGCTTGCTATAGAAAAAATCGTGAGTGAGTTTATCATATTCACTCCAAAGAGGAAGAGTCTCACAGTTAGATGCTCTGGGGCAGGGGTCACTGTCATTTTTTAAGCAGCTAACAGGAGCCATGGGTCCATCCATAAGTTCGATAATCTCTCCAATGCAATAGTCTTTTGGCTCTTTGCAAAGTTTATATCCACCACCACGTCCGCTGGAACCTAATAGAAGTTTGGCGGCTACTAAGTCCTTTACAATGATTTCTAAGTATTTTTTTGATATATCCTGTCTTTCGGCAATTTCTTTTAGAGGGATAAATTTCCCCTCATCGTGCTCAGCAATATCTAATAAAACGCGAATAGCGTAGCGTCCTCTTGTGGTAATCATAATAGTCTCCTTTCAGACATTTACCATATTATACAGTAGGTAAATATGTAAAACAATGATTCTTATTTTAACACCTATTGACATAGTAGGTAAATGGGAATATAATTCGCCTAGAATTTGAAAGGAGATAATCTATGATTTATGCAGATAACGCAGCAACCACACCAATGAGTCAGGTTGCTTATAACACAATGACAAATTTAATGAAGGAAATCTGGGGAAACCCTTCTAGCTTATATACAAAGGGACAGGAGTCTAGAGAGGTTTTAGAAAAAGCCAGGGAAGAAATTGCATCCGTGATTGGTGCAAATGCCAGAGAAATATTATTTACCTCTGGAGGAAGTGAATCTGACAATCAGGCACTGTTAACAGCTGCTCGCATTGGGGAAAGAAAGGGAAAAAAGCACATTGTATCAGATGCCTTTGAACATCATGCAATACTTCATACCTTAAACAGATTAAAGGAAGAAGGCTTTGAAGTAACTCTTTTAGATGTCCATGAGAATGGAATTTTAGATCCGGCACAAGTAGAAGAAGCCATTCGTGAGGATACCTGTCTTGTTACCATTATGTATGCAAATAATGAGATAGGCACCATTCAGCCAATCAAGGAAATTGGTGAGATCTGTAAAAAGAAAAATGTGCTCTTTCACACAGATGCAGTTCAGGCCGTTGGTCACATTGATATTGATGTGGAAAGAGACAATATTGATATGCTTTCTGCTTCAGGTCATAAGTTTAATGGACCAAAGGGTGTTGGATTTTTATATGCCAGAAAAGGGATTCAGCTTTCTAATTTAATTGAAGGTGGCGCACAGGAAAAGGGAAAGCGAGCTGGTACAGAAAATGTTCCTGCTATTGGAGCAATGGCAGCAGCTCTTCGTGAAAAGAAAGACCATCTTGAGGAAAATGCTGTCTTTGTTTCAAAGATGAGAGATAAGTTAATTGCAGGATTGAATGCCATCCCTCATAGCGCTTTAAATGGGGATGAAAAAAACCGTCTTCCGGGAAATGTAAGTTTCTGCTTTGAAGGAATTGAAGGTGAGTCTTTGCTTTTACTTTTAGATGATAGAGGAATCTTAGCAAGTTCCGGTAGTGCCTGTACCTCCGGCTCCCTAGATCCAAGCCATGTACTTCTTGCTATCGGAAGGGTGCACGACGTAGCTCATGGATCTCTTCGCTTGACCATCGATGAAAATGTAACAGAAGAAGATATAGATTCTATAGTTAAAAATGTTTCTGAAGTAGTGGAATACCTGCGTGGATTTTCTCCAGTGTGGAGAGATTTAATTAACGGTAAAAGAGAATTTGTTTTATAAGGAGGAGTTATTATGGCTTTATATAGTGAAAAAGTAATGGATCATTTTCGTAATCCAAGAAATGTAGGTGTTATTGAAGATGCTAATGGTGTTGGCGAAGTTGGCAATTTAAAGTGTGGAGACATCATGAAGATGTATTTAAAAATAGAAAATGATGTAGTAGAAGATGTAAAGTTTGAGACTTTTGGATGTGGTAGTGCCATTGCATCCAGCTCTATGGCTACAGAATTAATTAAAGGTCAGCCAGTAGAAAAGGCCAGAGAACTTACAAATAAGGCTGTGGCAGAGGCTCTGGATGGACTCCCTGATTATAAGATGCACTGTTCTGTGTTAGCCGAAGAAGCAATTGAAGCGGCTTTGGACGACTATGAGAAAAAGCAGAAATAATTAAAATTACATAGTGATAAATTATAGTTATCACCCATGATAAAAATCCGGGATTTTTCAAAAACCTACTTAAGTGATAGGTTATTACCATAGACAAAAGGAAAGGAGACTTTATCATGGGTGATTACAAATTTGAAACATTACAACTACACGTAGGACAGGAGGAGGCAGATCCGGCAACCGACTCCAGAGCAGTACCAATTTATCAAACAACTTCTTATGTGTTCCACAATAGTCAGCATGCAGCAGATCGTTTTGGACTTGCTGATGCAGGAAATATATATGGAAGACTTACAAATTCAACACAGGATGTGTTAGAAAAACGAATTGCAGCTCTAGAGGGAGGAAGCGCAGCCTTAGCATTGGCTTCAGGATCTGCAGCAATTACCTACACCATTGAAGCACTGGCTGCAAATGGAGGACATATTGTAGCGCAAAAAACAATTTATGGAGGAAGTTTCAATCTTTTAGAACATACACTTCCTCAGTATGGCATTACAACTACTTTTGTGGATGCACATAATTTAGAAGAAGTAGAAAATGCCATTGAAGAGGACACTAGAGCAATTTATTTAGAAACCTTAGGAAATCCCAATAGTGATATTCCAGATATTGATAGAATTTCTGAAATTGCTCACAAACATGGAATTCCAGTTGTTGTAGACAATACCTTTGGAACCCCATATCTTATTCGCCCGATTGAACATGGTGCAGATATTGTGGTTCATTCAGCAACCAAGTTTATTGGAGGACATGGCACAACCCTTGGAGGTGTCATCGTGGAATCAGGAAAATTCAACTGGAAGGAAAGTGGAAAATACAAAAACATAGCAGAAGCAAATCCTAGCTATCATGGAATTTCATTTTATGATGCCGTAGGAGAGGCAGCCTTTGTAACCTATATTCGAGCAATTTTATTACGAGATACAGGGGCTACGATTTCACCTTTCAATGCCTTTTTATTATTACAGGGTGTGGAAACGCTATCGCTTCGTTTGGACCGTCATGCGGAAAATACAAAAAAGGTAGTGGAGTTTTTGGAAAATCATCCAAAGGTAGAAAAGGTAAATCATCCATCCTTGGAAGATCATCCAGATCATGAGTTATACGAAAGATATTTTCCAAATGGTGGAGCATCTATTTTTACCTTTGAGATTAAAGGTGGCAAGGAAGAAGCCTGGAAGTTTATTGATGAACTTAAGATTTTCTCACTACTTGCAAATGTTGCAGATGTAAAATCTTTGGTAATTCATCCTGCTTCTACCACTCATTCTCAACTTTCAGAAGAGGAATTATTAGATCAGGGAATCAAGGCAAATACCATTCGCCTTTCCATTGGTACAGAGCATATCGATGACATTATTGCTGATTTAGAAAGAGGATTTGCAGCTGTTTAATTAAAGGAAACGGATGTAAATTATGGCAAAGATTATTGTTGGTATGTCAGGCGGTGTTGATAGTGCCGTGTGTGCGTATCTATTAAAAAAAGAGGGACATGAGGTAGTAGGTGTAACACTTCGTACGATTTTATCTTCCAGTGAGTGCTGTGAAATTGATGATGTGAGAGCCGCAGCATGGAAAATAGGGATAAAGTATTACATTCAAAACGCCATTTCGGATTTCGAATCACAAATAATTTATCCTTTTATAGATGACTACTTAAAAGGCGTTACACCAAACCCGTGTGTTTTTTGTAATCGATGTATCAAGTGGGAAAAACTTTTTTATTACAAAAATATTATGAAAGCAGATTATATCGCCACTGGTCATTATGCATCCGTAGTGCAAAAGGAAAATGGAAGATATAGCCTAAAGCAGGCATCTCATATCAATAAGGATCAGACCTATATGCTTTATCGTCTATCCCAGGATCAAATAAAAAATACACTCATGCCTCTTGGAAATATCAGTAAGGATGAAGTAAGAAAAATTGCAAAAGAGGCAGAGCTTTCAGTAGCAGAGAAAAAAGATTCACAGGAAATTTGCTTTGTGCCAAAGGGACAATATGCAGATTATATTATAGAACATGCCGGGGAGCGGTTTTTAGGAGAGGGAAATTTTGTAGATGAAAATGGTGTGGTATTAGGAAAGCACAAAGGAATCATATATTACACCGTAGGCCAAAGAAAAGGACTTGGATTGGCTCTTGGATATCCAGCATATGTAAAAGAAATACATACAACAGAAAATGAGGTAGTAATTGGTAATGAACAATCCCTCTATCAAAAAGAAATCCTTTGTCATGATTTAAACTTTTTAAGTATTGATGAACTGAAAAAAGATGAAGTAATTCAGGCGAAGGTAAAGGTGCGCTATCACCATAGTGGACAAAATGCCATGGTGAAGATGTTGGATGAAAAAAGAGCAAAGATTATATTTGAAGAGCCAGTTAAGGCGGCATCCCCTGGACAGTCTGCAGTTTTCTACGATGAAGAAAACTGTGTGATTGGAGGGGGAATTATTAGCAAATTATAAATCAAGTATAGTAGATAAAAATGTGAAAAAGGAGTCAGAGGTTATGTCAAACATTTATAAAGGAACACTGGATTTAATTGGAAATACACCTTTAGTAGAGGTTACAAACATTGAAAAAGAATTGGGCTTAGAGGCAAGAATTCTTGTGAAACTGGAATATTTAAATCCTGCAGGAAGTGTAAAGGATCGAATTGCAAAGGCAATGATTGAAGATGCAGAACAAAAAGGATTATTGCATCCTGAATCTGTGATTATAGAGCCAACTTCAGGAAACACTGGTATTGGTCTTGCTGCTATTGCGGCATCAAAGGGCTATGAATTAATTCTTACGATGCCAGAGACAATGAGCGTAGAAAGAAGAAATATTATTTCTGCCTATGGTGCAAAAATCGTTTTGACAGAGGGTGCAAAGGGAATGAAGGGAGCGATTGAAAGAGCAAAGCAGTTAGCTGAAGAAATTCCAAATAGTTTCATCCCTGCACAATTTGAAAATCCTGCAAATCCGGCAGTACATAAGGCTACCACTGGACCGGAAATCTGGAGAGATACAGATGGCGAGGTGGATATCTTTATTGCAGGTGTTGGCACAGGTGGAACAGTGAGTGGAACCGGAGAATATTTAAAAGAGCAAAACGAAAATATTAAAGTGGTTGCACTAGAACCTGAAGATTCTCCAGTATTATCAGAAGGAAGAAGTGGTGCTCATAAGATTCAGGGAATAGGAGCAGGATTTGTACCAAATACGTTAAATACCGATATTTATGACGAAATTTTTAAGGCACCAAATGAGGCAGCCTTTGAGACAGCAAAGTTATTGGCGAAAAAAGAAGGTATCTCTGTAGGTATTTCTTCCGGCGCCGCTTTATATGGAGCAATTGAATTAGCAAAAAGAGATGAAAACAAAGGAAAGACAATTGTTGCTTTGCTTCCAGATAGTGGAGATCGTTA
>JAIKXK010000278.1 GCA_024684155.1 Lachnospiraceae bacterium
TATTATACTCTTTTCTTTTATAAATAAGTTATACTTTTGTCCAACTATAAACCAGAAACACTATGTATATGGATACACTTCAGATTGCACGAAAAGTAGTACAAAATCAGAAAGACATGGATTTCAAATGTACACTATCGGCCTATGATAGTAAAGAGAACTGCGACGCTCTAACTGCAGAATCTATACTATCACTATCCTCAAGAGAATTGAGATATATTCTAAGTCAACACATAAAAAGTGAAGAGGTATTTGATGGATTACGTCTACAAAAAATTAACGTAAAAGAGCGTCTGCACTCCTTAGCTGAAGAAATCTGTCTACAAGAAAGCACTATTATAAATTTACACGAACTTATTCCTGAAGAATTGGAGGATTTAGCCGAGCAACTTGATGGGTTAGATGCTCACGATTCCGATGAAAGAGAAATGGCAAAAGATATCATAACCGAAGTAATTGACGGCACATACACATTCCATTTCGAAATAGAATCCAACGGCTTTTTACTAACAGAAGATGAAGAAGCCAAAATTCATCTAACAAAAGCTGAAGCCTTAGCATGCTTAGTACAAAATAGCGTATTAGTCATCGACCCAGCTCTCTTTCCCGATGAGGAAATCACAAGTAAAGACATGGACAAATGCTTGTGTAACTTTCTTCTAAAAGAAAAGGCCAAAGAGACCGCATACATTTTCTCTGGTGTATCGTCAGAACTAGATAATTACATAAAAAATCGAGTTACTTTTATTAAATACATAATAGAAGGAAAAATTACCGAGGATAAAATAAAAAAATGCGAAGTGGAATTCTTTGGCGATGAAGCATCTATAAGTTTTAACCAATTTGGTGATTGGTACGATGAAATGGAATAGACAAAAAAAGTGCGCCGGATTTGACGTACTTTTCTACCCCACCTCCTTCGGCAACGCTTCGTATTCCCTTCGGAACAGCTTCGAAAAACATAGCTGATGAGTATCGATTTCTAATGTCTGAAATTTTATCTCACCCGCTATTAGATTCTGAGCTTGACGCACACCGTCAGATGAATACACAAAGATAGTAAAAGCAACATGATTTTGCAAGTTTTTAGCCATCTAAAAATGACTTTAACATAAACTTTAACTTTTTAACACATTCGATACGAAGCGCAGTAATTTTTGCGCGGAATAATTTACCGCCTCACTTATCATCTTTTTAACTGCAATTTAATTTCATTCTTACAAATTTCGAACTACTTCTGAAAACTTAAAGAGAATTGTCTGCTATATCAAGCCAAAAACGATATCTCCATGTCTGTGTTCATCATTCTTAACACTCTCAACCTCTGGGAAATCAGCAATAAGATGTTCATATCCCTTAGCAGCATCATATTCCCCCTTAGCAATAATCTTGTAGAGTCGCTTCCTGCCTAAAAGAAAGTACAAAATAGGCATTATATGCGCCATAGTCTTCTTAGCCTTTAGAGGTTCCTTGGTATAATCATGAAAAACTCTGGCATGTCGTCCTTCCTCTTTAGCGAGTTGCAGGAAAGCATTACGTTCCCTTTCAGTTTTAACAATCTTAGCCAGTCGCTGATACATAAGTACAGCATTAAGTTCCCCCTGTTGACTACGTAATAATTCTTTTCTTTGTTCTTGAGTCATATTCTATTAAGTGTTTTTAATTTATAAAGTCTATCTTAGTGAATTATCTAGAAATCTCATAACCTTCTTTTTCCAAAATATCCATTGCCCTATCAATATTTTCAGATTTAACCAAGATATAATCTGTGTTAAATGTAGAGACAGCAAAAATCCCTATTTTGTTTTCTGCCAAAATACCAGAAATCTTAGAAAGAATGCCAATAAGAGAAAAATCTAATATGCCCTGAATACGAAATCCTTTCCACCCGTCGTCACGTTGTACTGTATAAGACGGGACATCCTCAGTCTTACATACCAAAGAAATTTCTTCATCGGTTTTGCTAAAGAAGAAGAAATCGTGGTTCAAATCTATTTCTTTTATACTTTCAAGTTTACAAACAGAAAGTTCATACGATAATCGTTTGAGTACCATATTATCCGACATTAAACATTTCATCAAGAATCTTCAAACCACTCTTAGTCTTGAAAATCTTTTCACGAACACTCCTTATCGCACTCTCCGTCTCATTATCCTC
>JAIKXK010000094.1 GCA_024684155.1 Lachnospiraceae bacterium
GTTACTGTGGATGCCCTACAATTCCTGAACTTCAGGACAGAGCTAAATTTGTTAAAATTACAGCTGCTTCTTTAAAGGAATCTCATCCTCATGATATTAATATCACAAAAGAAGCTCCTAACTACTCTGTAGACGAATAAAGTATTTAACTACTACAAAAGCGTATGTGATGAAAATCACATACGCTTTTTAATTTATCATAACAAATTTCATTTATATTAAGATGCAAAGGACGCTTTCTTTTCATCTGCCTGTTCTTTTAATTCTCTGGCATTTTCCATAGTGGCACTGGTAATCTCTGCACCACCAACCATGCGGGCAAGTTCCTTTGTAACCTGATCGGCATAAAGTTCCTGGATGGTAGAAATTGTAGCTTTTGTACTATCCTCTCGCACTACATCTTTTTCAATTAAGAAATGATGGTCCGCCATTGCTGCAATCTGAGGCAGGTGGGTAATTAAAATTACCTGATGAGCCTTTGAAACCAAATAGATTTTTTCTGACACTGCCTGAGCTGTTCTTCCTGAAATACCTGCATCAATCTCATCAAATATCAAAGTGTCAATGGAATCACTTTCTGCTAATATGGTTTTAATGGCAAGCATAACTCTTGAAAGTTCACCACCGGAAGCAATGTCCTTTAGTGGACGAAGTGGCTCTCCCGGGTTGGTAGAAATCATAAACTCACAAATATCATAACCATTGGCGCTGTAATCCTCAGCTTTTGAAAATGCCATATCAAACGCTACATCTAAGAAGTTCAAATCCAAAAGAGCATCCTTTACAAGACTACATAAGGTTACTGCATGAGACTGTCGAAGAACAGACAAGCCAGAAGACAACTCTTCTACTCTCTTTTGTGCCTTCTTTAGCTCCTCTTCTAAATTTGATAAATAAGCATCATAGTCTCTTAGCTTTTCAATTTTTTCTACCTTTTCATCGTAGCTATGTAAAATATCTTCAATGGTACGACCATATTTGTTTTTTAAATCGTTGATTTCATTTAAGCGGGCTTCCACTTCCATAAAGTGTTCCCCAGCAAAATTCAAAGAAGATAAATACTCAGAAACACCTCGATTAAAGTCTGCTAAAATTCCATCTACATCTGTCAGTATAGACACTAAATCCAAAAGGCTATCATCATAAGACAAAACACTATTTAATGAGCGCATAGCCCGACCAATTTTATCGGAAGCGCTATTTCCATCGCTTGAGGCTGTTTCTCCATAGACTTCATTTAAGGCTTCTGAAATTTTTTGACCATTTACAAGTTTTTTATACTCTTCTTCAATCTCTTCATCTTCACCCATACGAAGTTTCGCACTTTCAATTTCCTCTGTTTCATGCTCTAAAAAAGAAAGTTCTCTGGCTCTTTCCGACTCATCCCTATCCGCCTCTTCAAACTCTTTTTTCTTTTCTATATAAACCTTGTAAGCTGTGGCTAGTTCTTCTTTTATGGCAGAAAGATTACCATGGGCATACTCATCTAATAACTCTAAATGTTTTTTCTTATTTAAAAGAGATTGATTTTCATGCTGACCATAAATATCTAAAAGTAAAGCTCCTACTTCCTTCAGCCGAGAGGCGGGAAAAGTTTCACCATTAATTTTTGCAGATGAACGCTCCCCTGTAATTTTACGGGACAAAATCACCTCATCGTCATAAACAGAAATATCCATAGAAGAAAGAATTTCTTTTTCCTTTTCTCCCACGCTAAATACTGCTTCTGCCAATGCCTCTTCATCTGGATTTCTAAGAGCATCCTTTGACACTTTTCCACCAAGAGCCAGTGATAAAGCTCCTAAAATAATGGATTTACCTGCACCAGTTTCCCCGGATAAAATATTTAAACCCTTACCGAAATTAATCTCTTCTTCTTTGATCAGTGCTAAGTTTTTTACATGTAAACTAACAAGCATATTCCCTCCTATGCTCTCTTCTTGTCTTTTTCAATATATCAAAATAGTGGAATCAGACACAATAGACTCAAAAGACATTTAATAAACTCTTAATAAAAATAAACTCTTTTTAATAATATTTTGTTAATAATTAGTTTTCTAATGCTTCTTCTAATTTATTCATCACCGCTAAAGTATCATCTACGGAACGAACTGCACACATAATGGTATCATCCCCGGCAATGGAGCCTACAATTTCATGTAATTCCATGTGATCTAGGGCTGCTGCCACTGCCATGGCCATTCCTGATACGGTACGAATCACTAAGATATTTTGCGCATTATCCATGGATAAAAATCCATCTCGAAAGATTCGTTTATATTTCTCAGCTAAATCATCCTCAGTTTCTCTATAAGCTACATATCGAAGCTTTCCATCAGAAAGAGCTACCTTTGTAAGTTTCATTTCACGAATATCACGGGAAACTGTCGCCTGTGTTACAGAATATCCAGCCTTGTTTAATTCTTCCATCAGCTCCTCTTGGGTGCCGATTTCCTTTTTTACAATTAAATCCAAAATTCGATTTTGGCGTTCTGTTTTCATACCAACTCTACTCCCTTAATTTTCCTGCATTTTATTTCTCATACGCTCTAAGAAATTCATCTTACTCATAAAAATCATCTTTGTTTTACGATTGGATTTTCTCACGACTAATCGATTGCCAGGCACCATCTTAATAGGATAACTTCCATCAAATAATACGGTTGCTGCCTCAATGGCGGTTTGTCTTCGAGGTGTAATTTCGATAGATATTTCATCCTCAGAATCCAGTACAATACTTCTGGAATTTAGGGTATGAGGATTAATCGGTGTCATAAGTATCGCCTCTGTTTTTGGATCCACGATAGGACCATTAGCAGATAAATTGTAAGCTGTAGAACCGGTAGGAGTTGCAAATATCATTCCATCTCCCTGAATGGAGTAAAGATATTCTCCATTAATATAAACAGTTAATCGAATGACAGATTTACCATCATCAGAAGATACTACGATATCATTTAAAGAATGTTGTACTGGAGTTTTTTGCCCTCCCTCATGAAGAACATAACCGGATAACATCATTCGCTCTTCTATTTCATAGTCATTTTCAAACATGCGGTCAATGGCAGGATATACCGACTCTTCATTTAAATCACATAAATATCCTAAATGACCATGGTTTACTCCCATTAAAGGAACATTTGATTCAAAGGTCATTTGTGCTGCCCTAACTAAGGTACCATCTCCACCAATGGTAAAGATTCCTTCTACCCCATCCGGTACACAAATACCTAAGTTACTATCATCTCTGGGGCGGGCAACTACCTGTGCTACCCCACCTTTTTTCTCAATATAGGTTTTTAACTCCATAGTAAAGGGATTTTTTAACTCCCTTTCATTTTTTGTCACAATCAAATAATTTTTCATCTTTTTTCAATCCTTATTTATCCAGGGCTCCATGGGCAGCATCCACAACCTCTTTCGGTTGTACTTCTTCTGAAACAGATACTTCTCCTGTTAGTGTTTTTCCTTCTTCATCTATCGTAAGGATAGCAGTTTTTCTTAAATGAACGAGATATTCAATATTTCCTTCTGGTCCCTTAACTGGCGAAAAGGACAATCCAAGAACAGAAAAGCCATTGTCCGTGGCAAAAGACAGTACATTTTCAATCACCTCTAAATGTACCTTTGGATCTCTAACAACACCTTTTTTCCCAACCTTTTCTCTTCCTGCTTCAAACTGGGGTTTTATAAGACATACCATCTCTCCCCCTTCTTTTAATAAGCCCGCTGCAGCAGGTAACACCTTGGAAAGAGAAATAAAAGATACATCTACAGAAGCAAAATCTAATACATCATCAATATCATCTAAGGTCACATAGCGAATGTTGGTTTTTTCCATACAGACCACACGTTCATCCTGACGAAGTTTCCAAGCAAACTGTCCATATCCTACATCTACGGCATAGACCTTTTTTGCATTATTTTGAAGCATACAATCGGTGAATCCACCAGTAGATGCTCCAATATCCATACAGATTTTTCCATCCAGGGTAATAGGAAATTCTGCCATGGCTTTTTCTAACTTTAAGCCTCCACGGCTGACATACTTTAGTGTTTCTCCGTGAATTTCTATATTGGCCGTAAGGGGAAAGGTACTTCCCGCCTTATCTTCTCTTTCATTATCTACAAATACCTGACCTGCCATAATAAGAGCCTTTGCCTTCTCTCTGGAAGGTGCCAATCCCTTATTTACAAGTAACACATCTAAGCGCTCTTTCTCTTTCATGCTGCTCCTATTTCACTATTTCAAGAACTCTGTTTACAATTCCTGTTACATCAATTCCTAATTTTTCTTTTAAAACACCTGGTGCACCATGCTGTACAAATTTATCTGGAATCCCAATGATTTCACATCTACCCTTGTAGTGATTGTCATTTAAGACAGATAATACATGTTCACCAAAGCCTCCGCTAATGGCATTTTCTTCCAAGGTAAAGATTACATCATAGCGATTCATAGCTGCTTTTAAATAATCTTCATCCAGTGGCTTTGCAAATCGTGCATTACAAACAGCTGCCATAACACCATGTTTTTTTAGTTCTTCTCTTGCCTTCATAGCTGTATCTACCATACTGCCAATAGCAAAAAGTAATACATCCCCTTCTTCTGCTAAAGGTTCTGCTTTTCCAAGTTCTATATCTTTTCGATATTCCTCATATTCCACTACCGCTTCTCCTCTTGGATAACGAAGGGCAATCGGGCCATCAAAATCCACTGCAAACTTCATCATATCTGAAAGTTCGTATTTATTCTTTGGTGCCATAATGGTCATATTAGGCATGGTAGATAAAAAGGAAATATCAAAGGCTCCCTGATGAGTCACCCCATCCTTACCAACTAACCCTGCACGGTCTATGGCAAATACCACGTGTAAATTCTGCACGCAAACATCGTGCATTACCTGATCATAGGCACGCTGTAAAAACGAAGAATACAGTGCTACTACAGGCTTTAGCCCCTGGGTGGCTAAGGCTGCAGCAAAGGTAACTGCATGCTCCTCTGCAATACCTACGTCAAAAAATCGTTCAGGGAACATATTATGGAATCGTTTTAGCCCTGTTCCATCCATCATTGCTGCAGTAATAGCTACTACCTTTTCATCTCTGTCCCCCATCTTTCTCATAACTGTAGAGAAAATGTCAGTATAGGATGGACTGGTACTGGTTAACGGCAATCCCTTTTCCTTATCAAAAGGACTTGCTCCATGGAATCTGGACGGATGTCGAACAGCAGGGTCAAATCCACGACCTTTTTCTGTTAGTACATGAATCAGTACCGGCCCATTGTACTTTGCTGCTCTTTTAAAAATACGAACCATATCTGATACATTGTGTCCGTCAATTGGTCCGATGTATAAAACACCTAAATCCTCAAAAATCATTCCAGGAATCATTAAATGTTTCAGGGAACTTTTCATCTTTCGAAGACCAGATACTAGTTTTTCGCCAACTCCAGGAATCTTTTCCAAAGAGTACTGTAAGCCTTCCTTAAACCCTGTATAACCAGCGCTGGTTCGAAGTCCGGATAAATGATCCGAAAGTCCACCTACGTTTTCTGATATGGACATATTGTTATCATTTAAAACAATAATATAATTACTCTTTAAGGCAGCTGCATTATTCAATGCCTCATAGACCATTCCACCTGTTAAAGAGCCATCTCCTATCACAGAAATAACATGATAGTCATCTCCATTAATTTCTCTGGCAAAGGCAAGACCTAATCCTGCAGAAAGAGATGTGGAACTATGTCCTACACCAAAACAATCGCAATCACTTTCATCCCGTTTTGGGAATCCACTAATTCCACCATAGGAACGAAGTCCTTCAAACTGATTTTTTCTTCCGGTTAAAATCTTATGAGTATAAGACTGATGTCCTACATCCCAAACAATTTTATCTTTTGGCAAATCAAAGACCAAGTGAAGAGCCATAGTAAGTTCTACTACACCTAGATTTGACGCTAAGTGTCCTCCTGTATGGGAAATTGTATCAATTAAAAATTCACGAATTTCCTCCGGCAGTGCTTGCAATTCTTCATTTGTTAAATTTTTTATGTCATTGGCTTTTTCGATTTTCTCTAATGCCATTACAACTCCTACTTTTCGCGATATACTAAGTACATCAAAAATTCTTCCAAAAAGGAAGTGTCCCCCTCAAACCCCTTTAAAATATCTACTGCTTCTTCCGTTAAAGATTTTACCTTTTCTTTGGAAGCTTCTAATCCATGCAATACTACATAGGTAGGTTTCTCATTTCGCTCATCAGAGCCAATCGGTTTTCCAAGGACAGCTTCATCTCCGATTACATCCAAAATATCATCCTGGATTTGGAACGCAACACCTACGTTATTTGCAATAGTTTCAATCTTTTGAAGGGTATCACAAGAAGCCCCCGCCAAGATAGCTCCAATCATCATGGAAGATTCTATTAAGGCACCAGTCTTATTATCAATAATGTAACGAAGCTTGTCTTCATCTAAGGACAGACCCATTTTTTCTGCCTCGACGTCAGCCACCTGGCCTCCTACCATTCCGTAGATTCCTGCCTTTACACTAAGAATGCGAAGTGCTTTTGGAATAATGTGTGCCAATACCTCTGCATCATCAGTCTTATCAAACGCCAGAGTTGCTGTTTCATAGGCATAGTTTAAAAGAGCATCTCCACAAAGAATTCCCATGGCTTCTCCATAGACTGCATGAGTAGTAGGTTTACCACGGCGAAGCATATCATTATCCATGGCCGGTAAATCATCATGTACCAGTGAATAAGTATGAATCATTTCCATGGCAGCCATAAAAGGATGAACCACATCTTCGCTTCCACCAAACAGCTCATAGGTTTCCTTCATAAGCATTGGACGAATTCTCTTTCCACCGGCATGAATGCTATAATTCATAGCTTCTAACACCGTCTTTGGATAGCCTTCTTCCTTTGGAAGATAATGTTCTAAAATATCATTGATTTCCTCTGTTCGCTTCGAAATTTCTGCTTTGATATTCATATTAATCCTCTTTAAAATCCTCTAAAGTGCCATCTTCTTTTAACACTTTCACTTTATTTTCTACAACTTCTAACTGTTCGTTAGCAACTTTTAAAATTTTCATTCCTTCTTCATATACTTTGAAACTGTCTTCCAAAGAAATATCATCCGAATCCATCTTCTTTAAAAGTTCGTCTAACTTGTCTAAGTTCTCTTCAATGTTTAATTTCTTTTCTTCCATAGCTTACTCCCTAATCTCTGTAACTGTGGCACTGACTCCGCCCTTGTTTAAATATAGTTCTATATCATCTCCAACTTCTAAGGTAGAAGCATCTGATAGTTTCTTTCCATCCTTCGTGGTGACATAGGAATATCCTCCTGCTAATCGCTTTGCTGGAGAACGTTCATCTATAGTGGTAGCCTTTACACCAATCTCGTATCGCAAATTCTTTATTTTTCGATCCATACAAGTTTGCATACGCTGATGCATATTTACCATAGTACTTCGAATGGTTTTTAATTTTTCATCTGGGCTCATAGCCTTACACTGTCGCCACAGATGATCTAAGCGCATGTGATAGTTATTTAATTTATAATCCATCTGACGCTGAAAGCTCAAACAAAATCTTTCATATTCATCAAATACATCCTCAAGAGAAAAGCAGGCTCTCTTTGCTCCTTCTGTTGGTGTAGCCACACGAAGATCAGCTACATAGTCAGCAATGGTTGTATCCGTTTCATGTCCTACAGCAGAAATAATTGGTGTCTTTGCCTGAAAAATTGCATTGGCCACTATTTCCTCATTAAAGGCCCATAAATCTTCCATAGATCCGCCTCCACGTCCCACAATTAAAACATCCAGTCCTAACTGATCTAAAGCGTATATTCCCTTTGCGACACTTTCTGCAGCTCCTTCTCCCTGAACCAGAGCCGGATAAAGGATAATTTCTACTGAGGGGTTTTGAAGCTTTGCATTTCGAATAATATCCTGAATAGCTGCTCCTGTAGGTGCTGTTACAACACCAATTTTTGTGGCATATTTTGGAATAGGTTGTTTGTACATTTCATCAAACATACCCTTTTCTTCCAATTCTGCCTTTAGCTTCAAAAACTTTTGATATAAGTCGCCAAGACCTGCCTGTTCAATGCGAGAAGCAATAATGCTATAGCTTCCTCTGGGTTCATAAACATCAAAACTTCCATGAACTTTTACTTTATCGCCTTCCTGCATGGGAAAGGTAAGT
>JAIKXK010000095.1 GCA_024684155.1 Lachnospiraceae bacterium
ATCAATTCTTACTTCTCCACTATCGGCCATTAAAACGCCTGACATAATTCGAAGTAAGGTGGACTTTCCAGCCCCATTTGTTCCTACAAGGCCAAATACCTCTTTTTCCCTCATATTTATTGTAAGATTTTCCAAGGCAGAGATATCATCATAGCTTTTTGTGATGTTATTAATCTCAATCATTTGCTATCCTTTCTGAAGCGGACTTCAAAATCTCCTTAGGATCAAATCCTAACTCAGAAGCTTCCTTTAAAAGTTCTAAAATTTTATTACATATTTCGTCTTGCCTGGCACACACCAAATTTGAATTCTCTTTCACAAAATTCCCTCTCCCCTTAACGGTATATATAAAGCCTTCGCGTTCCAATTGTGTATATGCCTTTTGCACGGTATTTGGATTGGTTGCTAAATCCATAGCCAAACTTCGAACCGAAGGCATTTGCTCATCAGTTTCCATAGCGCCAATTAATATCAAATGCTTGTAATAATCTACGATTTGTTCATAAATCGGTCGACCATCCTGATAATTGATGATCTGCATAGGCTTTCCTCCTTCCTAAATTTCACTCTACCCATTTATTGTCTAGGATATGACTAATACACAAATGGTTTTGGTTTTGTGCTTGTTAGTATTTTGTGAGATTTTGTGATTTATGTGTATTAGTCCTCCTAGTACACTTAGTATACACCCAGGATAAGATAGTGTCAATAAAAAGGATGGGTTTAATTAAACCCATCCAATTCGATTACTTCAAAGCCTTCTGCTTTACCTTTTAGTTTAATTGTAGCTCCAAGAGAGGTGGTTCGAATTCGATCTCCCATCATATCTGCTACTACACGACTGATATAAATTTTTCCTGCCGGAGCATTTGATTCTAATCGGGATGCTGTATTTACCGTATCCCCTATAGCCGTATAATCTCGGCGTCGAATGGAACCAATATCACCAACGACTGCAGGTCCATAATTTACACCAACACCTACATTTAATGGTACTCCATAACGTTCCATAAAGGATTTCGATAGTTCTGCTGCTCCATCTCTAATATCCCTTGCACATAAAAGCGCATGATATACAGGATCTTCCATCTCAAGTGGTGCTCCCCAAAAGGCCATGGTACAATCGCCTACGAATTTATCCAGGGTTCCTTTGTTATTTCGTACACAGTCCGATGTCATGGTCAAATACTCATTTAATATGGCCACAACCATTTCCGGTGTCATTCCCTCTGACATGGAAGTAAAACCTCTGATATCTACAAATAATACAGCGATATTACAACTTCTTCCAGATAAATCAAGGGCATCCGGACCTGCCTTTAAAAGTTCATTTACAATGGCTGTATCAACATATCGTTCAAAGGTCTGGGTAACCTGTTTTTTCTCTGCTCGGGATTTTAAGTAGTTATATACAATGGTTACCACATAAACTAAAACTATGCCAAAAGGTGTCCATAAAGGATGGGTTACTGTTCCATTGTTATAGAATGCTAATGCTAAGCCTATACTAATTCCAACCACTGCAACAGTTACAACAGAGGAAACAATCAAATTCATTCTTTGGAAGAATAACAAAGAAAGGAAGCATACCAAAAACAGTACCAAATACTGCCATGATTCAGAGGCCTCAGACTTATAGTTTTCGTCTAAGAGCTGTTGTACTACGTTGGCCTGATATTCTACACCATACATATTTTTGGCTCTTGCAATTGGTGTAACTACATTATCCTGAAGTCCTGCTGCATAAGGTCCAATAAATACAATCTTTCCAGCAAAATAATCCGAAGGAACTTCTCCATTAATTAAATCTTTAATGGATACTCCATCATAAAAATCTCCTGGTTTTGCCGTATACGCCACGTAATAATTTCCATGAGCATCAGTTTTAGGAAGATTGATTCCACTACCATCTAAGGTAGCATCTAACTCACTGACATCAATGGTCTCTCCTGCCTGTACTCTTGAGTATAACTCTGCCACAGTTTCAGCCATGGAATAGACCTTTGTACCATCTTCCTTTGTAAGATATAGCATGGAGTGACGAAGCACAGCGTCTGAATCATACATGGCATTAATGTGTCCAATGGCTGTCACATCTTTTAAGGCATCATAACTTTCTTCATAGGTTTGTAATGCGTAACTATTGATACTATAGGTGCCATCTTCATTCATAACAGTTTCAGTTCCAAAGGAAGCAGAAGCTCCTGTTACCACACACCCTAATTCCTCTGCAGCTTTAGCCAAGCGTTGATCCACCTCATCCTCTGTTGTTCCGGAATAAAGTGTATCAATAGCCACCACTGCAGGTTTATTCTCTGGATCCTGATTTAGAGCTTCAAGGGCAGATGCCATAATACTTCGATCCCAGTTTTGGAAAGGGCCATATTCCTGAAGTGCTTCTTCATCAATACCAATGACTACAATTTTCCCAGATGAAGCCTCCTGTTTTTGAAACATGGAATCTCCAACTCTATGATCCAGCCAATCCAATGCCCCTAAATAAGTAATTCCTGTTACCAGAGCAGCCACAATGGCTGCTGCTGATATTTGTTTGATTAAAGATTTTTTCATATATTTCCCCTAATGTGTTTCAAGTTAATAGGTTCCCGGCTCATAGATTGTTAAATAGGCCTCTCCCGTAAATTCACCATCCATGGACATTACTAGATATAAAGACGATGATGAAGTTCCTAATGCGCCTTCTTCCTCAACTATATATCCTGTACCAAGATTTACATAATAGTAAGTTATACCATCTACAATTTTTCTCTCAAAATATTTATCTTCACTATCTGTTTTTATCATTACAGGTACTGTTATCAAATTATCTCCTTCACTATAGGAGAAAAACTGAATTCCCTGACCAACAAATGCTATCGCCGGAATACCTGCTAAATGATATATGTCATTTTCCAAAGTAACAGATACGTTAAAATATGGAGCCACTTCACCATCAGTAGATGCCATATCAACCATTTGAATACGATACACTTCTCCCAAATCTTGAACAGAATAAAACTCATTAGCTAAATCAGTACCATTCAGACTTGTACTCTTCATATCAACTTGAATTTCTGTACTAGAGTCACTATTACCAACTATGTATATTCCCTGATAATATATTTCATCATCTGTAGTGTATGGTTCAAACTCTGAAAATCCATCAATTATACTGGTATAGTCAAATGAACAGTAGTATTTCGGTTTCACAATTACAGTAAGTTCAGTTCCCATAGTCGCTTGTGTTGAAACACTTGCTGACGATGTCGTAGATGTTCCCAAACTAGTATCCCCAGAATAAACTGATATTGTTCCATAAGATGTATTAGAAATACTAAAGGAAACCGTATACTCCCTTAATTCAAATGTAGCTGTAATGTTTACATCTGCCGAACCAATCGTAAAGGTTCCTGTAGACGTTCCTGATTCTGAAACTGAATTTGTAGAAACTGTTACTCCTCCACTATTTACCTTCCACTCTTTAAGGGTATAACCAGGCTCCGGCGAGGCCGTAAGTGTAATGGTATCTCCTATATGTCCCGTGGTTGCACTGGCTTCTACACTACCCATACTACTATCTGCACTGGTTACGGTAATCGTATAATCAATAATTGTAAAACTGGCTTTAATAGTTATATCTTTTGTTCCTACTACAAAACTTGTTGATGCAGAAGATGCATCTTTTATGGTTACATCTCCACTTTCCACTGTCCATTTATTAAATTTATATCCTGGCTGTGGAGTTGCCGTTAATGTTACTTCATCTCCTGTAAATCCTCTTTGTGCACTGGCTTCTACGCTACCCATACTAGTATCTTCCGAAGTAACAGTAATGGCATAATCATTTAAAACAAAGCTTGCTACAATCTTTACGTTTTCTGTTCCTACCTCGAAGGTAGTAGATTTTGCACTGGCATTTTTCAGTGTTACTCCACCACTCTTTACAGTCCATTCACTAAATAAATAACCTGATTTAGGTGTGGCGGTAATCGTAATACTATCCCCTATATGCGCAGTGGACTTACTAGTTTCTACCGTGCCCATTTTTGTGTCTTCTGAAGCAACTGTAATGGTATAATCTATTGCCTTAAACACCGCTTTAATGGTGACATCTTTTGTTCCAATAACAAAAGTAGTACTTTCAGCTGTTGCATCATCTAGTGTAACTTTACCAGATTCTACCTTCCATTTACTAAACTTATATCCAGCTTTTGGTACTGCAGTTAGCGTAATGGTATCTCCAATTTTTCCAGATGAGCTACTAGCTTTAGCACTTCCCATATCTGTATCATTTGAACTAACACTAACCTTATATTTTATAGCACTGAAAACAGCTTTTATACTGACATCAGAAGTTTTTACCACAAAAGTTGTGGAGGTAGAATTCGCATCCTTTAGATTTACCTTTCCACTTTCTAGTGACCACTCACTTAAGGTATATCCAGTTGTAGGAGTTGCTGTAATGGTAATGGTATCTCCTATATGCGCTGTAGTTGCACTAACTTCTACTGTACCCATACTACTATCACTGGATGTAACCGAAATCTTATAATCTATAGCTGTGAAATTTACAATAATTGTTACATCAGAAGATCCCATAACAAAGGTAGTTGTTTCTGCAGTTGCATCAGCAAAAACAACGATGCCACCCTCTGAAGACCAACCTGTAAATTTGTATCCATCATTTTTCATAGCCGTAATAGTGACTGTATCACCTTCCCTTGCCTCGCCTGCATCAATGGTATAACTTCCACTAGAAGAATTTGGTATGGAAATTGTTATTTTATGAGTGATTGCTACAGTTGTAGATGTTGTAGAATCCGGTTCATTTTCTGTTTGCGTTTCTTCAGATACCTCTACTTCCACATTTCCCGGTACATCTTGTTCTTCCGTAGATTCTTCTGCTCTTTTTTCTATAATTGTTCTTGCTTCTTCCTGTAATTCTTCTACATCTACATTAAATACTTCTGCTACACGTTCTGCTAATTCTTCGTCTTCAGCAATTTCTTTTAAGGCAAAGTCTGGCAAATCTTCCAATGTTGCTTCTTGTACAGAAAAGATAACCGAATCTGAACCTTCCTTCGTGTTATCTAATTCCAGCTTCACCTTTTGACCAGCATAGAGTTTAATACTATTTTCTCCGCCTGTCACATCATTGGTACCGTGAATTTCAACTACACCATCTGTAATTGTAATTTCATTATCTTCAGCATTAACATATCCAGATGTACCTCTGATACCTACTACCATAGTAGAAGTTTCAATATCAAAACTTTCATCATCTGCTAATTTTTCTTTTACATTAAAATAAAGCTGACCTTCTTTTAAATCCAACTTGATATTCTTCTTTTCTTTTTCGAATCCAAGTTTGGAATTATTGTTCAGCGTAACCATTTTTGTGTCGTCTAATCCAAGTTTTACGAGTCCATCTGCTCCTGTAGTTAACCCATACCCACTATATAGACTCATATCTTCTAACATTGATTTTTCATTTCCTGCATCATCTGTAAGAGTAACTTCACCTTCACAATTAAGTAGTCGAACAGTAATTGCCGTTAAGTCGTCGCCCTTTAACATAAAAAATGCTACTATGCACACCACCGCCACCAAAACAATTGCTGCAACCGCCCCAATTAGTTTCGGGTTCAATTCCTTCTTTTCCATATTACTCACCTCTCGCCCCTGTTTTAGTTATCCTTTTTCCAAGCTTCACTTTCTTCATACAATGCCAAAATATCTCCATCTATCTGGCCATCTTCTACCATATTATGTAAAATAGAAAATGCTTTTTCCACAGGCATTGCTGGTTTATAAGGTCTGTCTTCTGCAGTTAGTGCATCATACACATCTAAGATTGTAAGAAGTCTTGTTTCTTTTGGTAAATCCTCTGCTTTTAAATGATTTGGATAACCACTTCCATTTAAAAACTCATGATGAGATGCTGCCCAAACAGGAACATTGGAATAGTCTCCATCAAAGATCATCTTCGACAACATCTTATCCGTATTTACAACATGAGACTGCATAATCTTACGTTCCTCATCTGTAAGAGTACCTTTTCGAACCGTCATTGCTACTAGTTCTTCCTCATTTAAAAGCGAAATCTCATTTCCTTCCGCATCTAGGACTAACATCTCCCCTGCATTCCGAATTGCATCTAGTGTTTCATCTGGTAAAAATCCAGCTGTATTTGCTTTTAAAAATAACTCCTTCGCTTCATTTATTTTATTGATTCTTTCATCTGCATCTTCTTTTTCTTCTGGATGTTCTAGTCCTCGGATGCGCTCCATAAGAATTCCCGTAGAAATTTTATGGAGCAGGCCATCCTCCAACTCACCAAGACGGGTAGGTTTATCCATTACTTCCAAAGGGATTACCAGTTTACCCACATCATGAAGCCACACACTCATA
>JAIKXK010000339.1 GCA_024684155.1 Lachnospiraceae bacterium
GTTTGTAGTAACTGATATGACAGGTGATTCTACATCAATTAGTGACGTAACAGAAGCGTTAGAAAATGCTGATGAGGAAGCAACCGGTGTTACAACTTCAAAGGCAAATGTCTCAGAAGTATTAAATAAACTTACTGGAACGATTACAGCAAACGCTGCATCAGACGTGGTTGTAGTGTTAGATCCAGGTCACGGCGGAAGTGATAGTGGTGCTGTTGCGAATGGATTAAAAGAAAAGGACTTAACCTTAAAAATTGCAAAGTACTGTAAGAGTGAACTTGAAACTTATAGTGGTGTAAAAGTGTACATGACACGTACCACTGATACTTATGTATCTCTTTCAGATCGTGTTGCTTACGCAAAGAAAAAGAAAGCAGATTATTTTGTATCACTACATATTAACTCTGGAGCTACTTCTGCAAATGGTGCTGAAGTATATTATCCAAATGGAAATTATAATTCTACCGACGCAAAGAACGGAAAGAAACTTGCTCAAAGCATTCAGGATCAGTTAGTAGAACTTGGATTAAATGATCGCGGAATTAAGATTCGAAATACAGAAAATGGTTCTACCTATCCCGATGGATCCGTAAGGGACTATTATGCTGTAATTGCAGGTTCCATGGAAGCAGGATTTCCTGGAATTATTGTAGAGCATGCTTTTATTACAAATTCATCTGATGTTTCAAAGTATCTAAAATCTAGTTCTAAGTTAAAGAAGCTTGGTGTAGCAGACGCAACAGGTATAGCAGAATATTTAGGACTAAAGAAAAGTGGAAGCTTTGATGCAGTTTCTATTACAAAGATTAAGACCAGTGGATTTAATAATGTCAAAATCTATTGGGATGAAGTAAGTGGAGCATCAAGTTATAACGTATATCGTAAAACTTCGGATTCTAATTGGGAAAAATTAGGAAATACATCTTCTACTTATTACAAAGATAAAACAGCAGAACTTAACACTACATATTCCTATGCGGTTGCTCCTTGCGATTCAAGTTATGAAGGAGATAAGAGTACATCAAAATCTATTACTACAGGTAGTGGACAGGTAGAAAATCTTACAGTAAAGTCAAGCACCTTCAATGCAAACCGAGTATCCTGGGATAAGTTGGATGGAGTAACAGGATACCGTGTTTATCGTAGAGAAGGTACCAGCGGAAGTTTTACTTGTATTGCAGATGTATCTTCTTCAAAGAACACTTATAAAGATACTACTTCCGTATGCGGAACTACTTATCAGTACCGCGTTCGTGCATACCGTACCGTAAGTGGAAAAAATATTTATGGTAAGTACTCTTCTAAAGGAAAGATTAAGACCAATACCAGAAAAGTAACCTACACTACAAAAAATGATAATGGCTTACACCGTATTACTATTGAATGGAAGGCACTGAATGGAGTAACAGGATATCGTATTTATCGTAAACAGGCTGGTAAATCATGGCAGATGGTTGTTAGCTCTACAAAGTCAACTTCCTATACCGATGATGATGTAACAGCAGGAAAGAAATATTATTACAAAGTAAAAGCTTATAAGACAATCAATAAGGTAAAATATTTTGGCGTTCAAAGAACAGTAAAAATTAAAGCTGGGTACGGAAAGTCCAGAGTAAAATCTGTAACTACCGGAAACTTCAATGAATTAGTCATTAAATGGACCAAAATTGATGGTGCGAATAACTACATCATTCAAAGACGAGAAATCAAAGGTATCACAGCTTCTTCGTGGGAGACAATTGCAACAGGTGTTACCAAGAGAACTTATACAGATACTACGACTTCCTGTGGAAAGACGTACCAGTACCGAGTAAAGTCCGTTCGAACCTATAACAAGAAGGTATATCGAGGAAAATATTCTTCTAAATCTTCCAAAGGAACTGCTTCTGACGGAAAAGTTACCGCTAATAAGGTAAAGGTAGTAGATACCGGTTTAAAGGTAAAGTGGACTTCCCTTTCTTCGGTTACAAAGTATGTGGTTTACAGAAAGGCAGAAAGTGAATCTTCCTATTCAAAAATTGGTACCACATCAAAGAACTATTACACGGATAAAAATGTTACTTCAGGTACAAAGTACTATTATAAATTAAAGGCTTATCGTACCGTTGAAGGAAAAAAATATTATTCCTCTGCAAAATCTAATGCTGTTAGTAAGACAGCAGGGTATACAATTCTAGGAGATAATGCTGTAAGTGTAGAACAGATGGTAGCTTATTTCGAAGATTCAGGAAAGAGTTATCCTTCTGACACCTACAAAAATTATGGGGCAGAAACCCTAACAGATTTCTGCCAAATCGTCTATGACGTATGCGATAGCTATGGCGTGAGAGACGAAATTGTCTGGGCTCAGATTTGTAAGGAAACAGGATATCTTCAGTTTGGTGGCGATGTAGCTGCAACGCAGTGTAACTTCGCAGGAATTGGAGCTACAGGAAATGGTGTAGCAGGAAATAGTTTTACTGATGTAGAAGAGGGCGTTACTGCTCAGGTTCAGCATTTGAAACTCTATGCATCATCTGATTATAGCTGGTCATCAAGCGTTACAATTGTAGATCCAAGATTCTATACCACCATTGCTGGTAAAGCGCCTTATGTAGAATGGTTAGGAATTTCAACGAATCCATATGGTGCAGGCTGGGCTACAGCTTCAGATTATAGTGAATCACTTTTAAAAATGATTTGGGCACTTCGAAAAATTAGTGTATAACAAAATATTAAGGGGCGATTTTGTAAAAAGCAAAGTCGCTCCTTTTTTTGCATCACTTCTGAATGTATGTTAAAATAAGACGATTTTATGGAGTGAATAACTATGGATAAATTAAACCTTAAAATAAAAAGAACAATTATGTTTTGGGCAAAACTGGGAATTCTCATACTTCAAACTTCCTTTTATGCCTATCTTTGGTACAATCATTATAAGGATATGATGCCACGCCAGTACTGGCACAAAGGTAATTGGGCGATTGTAGGGTTGTATTTTATTTTCTTATACTTTTTCTCAAAGGAATTTGGCGCCCTAAAAGTTGGGTATCTAAAGACTTGGGATGTTATGTATTCTCAGATCTTTTCTATTATCTGTGTCAATGGAATTACTTATTTGCAGTTGGCCTTAATTAATGGTGATTGGGCTTTGTTTGAAAACGCAGGACCTATGGTCACATTAAGCGTTATAGATTTTGTGGTAGTGTTCCTGTGGGCAATTTTAATGCGTTATGTTTACGCAGTAATTTATCCACCTCATGAAATGCTTTTGGTATATCAGGATATTGATCCAAAGCATCTGGTGGAAAAACTAAATAAACGCCCAGATAAATATGTGATTAAAGATAAGATTCGCATTCATGGAGATGTAGAGAATATACTATCAAAGCTTGATGGACAGGAGTCTGTTATTATTGCAGATGTACCTTCCCATGAAAGAAATGCCATTATTAAGCACTGCTATGATAAGGGAGTTCGTTGCTACGGAATTCCAAAGATATCCGACATTATGATTCGCTATTCTGACGATATTGATTTGTTTGATACACAGCTGCTTTTATTTCGAAATGGTGGACTTACGTATCGACAGGCAATGGTAAAAAGAGCAATGGATATTGCCATCTCTTTGGTTGCTACCATTATTCTTTCTCCCATTTTTTTGGTGATTGCCATTGCGATTAAATCCTATGATGGTGGTCCGGTATTCTACAAACAAAAACGTCTTACAAAAGATGGTGTGGAATTTGATATTTTAAAGTTTCGAAGCATGATTACAGACTCAGAAGTAAAAGGTGCACAGCTTGCAAAAGCGGATGATGATCGAATTACTCCAGTAGGAAAGATTCTTCGCCGTACCCATTTTGATGAATTGCCACAGATTTTTAATATCTTAAAAGGGGACATGTCTGTAGTGGGACCACGTCCAGAAAGAAGAGAAATTGCAGACCAGTATAAGGAAAAGATTCCTGAGTTTGATTTTCGACTTCGTGTAAAAGCTGGACTTACAGGTTATGCACAGGTGTATGGAAACTATGCCACAACACCACTTGACAAGTTGAAATTAGATTTGACCTATATTTCTCATTACAGTTTATGGCTGGATATTAAACTGATTGTGCTAACTGTAAAGATTGTTTTTGCGAAAGAAAAAAGTGAAGGTGTAGACAACAGTCAGACTACAGCATTCAAGAAATAATTGATAATAAAAAGATGAGATAGTTTTATGTTAGAAGATAATTTGGTAAGCATAATAACTCCGTTATATAATGCAAAAGCCTATATTGAAGAAACCATAAAATCTGTTCTTTCCCAGACTTATAAAGAATGG
>JAIKXK010000380.1 GCA_024684155.1 Lachnospiraceae bacterium
GTAATTACTGGAGAAGGTAACTCCGGTGGAGCCCTTGCAATTGGAGTGGCCAACCGTGTTTTGATGCTTGAAAATGCAGTATATTCCATTTTGAGTCCAGAAGGGTTTGCAAGTATTTTGTGGAAAGATTCTAACCGTAAAAGTGAGGCTTGTGAGCTTATGAAATTAACTGCTGAGGATTTAAAAGAAGCAGGAGTTTGTGACGAAGTCATTCGTGAGCCTATTGGTGGTGCTCAAAGAAACTATGATGTGGTTATGAGAGAAATGGATTCTGTAATTTGGAAACATTTGCAGGAACTTATGAAATTCTCACCAAATGAAGTGAAAAATGACAGACAGTCAAAATATAGAAAGATTGGATAACTACCATGAAAAATATAGAAATCATCGGAACGGGAATGGCGAAGGCAAAACGCTGTATCACAAATGATGATCTGGCAAAGACGGTTGATACCTCTGACGAGTGGATTACCACACGAACAGGGATTAAGGAACGTCGTTTTTGCGGAGAAGAGGAAGATGCCTATACACTAGCTTTTGAGGCGGCAAAAAATGCTCTTTCATCAGCCAATGTTTCGGCAAATGAAATTGATTGTATTGTTTGTGGAACCATTTCTGGAGAATATGTTACTCCATCCATGGCTTGCTTAGTTCAAAAAGAACTTGGAATCAAAGAGGATATTCCAGTGTTAGATGTGAATGCAGCCTGCAGTGGATTTATTTATGGGTTGGAAGTAGCAAGAGGTTTGTTAAATAGTACCGATGGAAGATATGGTCTTGTTATCGGTTGTGAACATTTATCAAAACTATTAGATATGGAAGACAGAAACACCTGTGTCTTGTTTGGAGATGGTGCTGGTGCAGCAGTAATTCAAACCACAGAGGAAGGTGTTTATGAATCAGTCCTTGGAGCCAGAGGCGGATATGAAATCGCTGTGGAGGGTCCGGGAGAAGTAAAAAGTACAATTAAGATGGATGGAAAAGCCGTATTTAAATTTGCGGTGGAAGCCATTCCAAAGTGCCTAAATGCCTTACAGGAAAAAGGAAATATTACCTTGGATGATGTGGATATGATTGTTTGCCATCAGGCAAATTCAAGAATCATTGATCACTGTGTTCGAAAGCTCCATGGAGATAAAGAAAAATTTTATAAGAACATGGATCGTTTTGGAAATACCAGTGCAGCATCTGTTCCAATGGCACTAGATGAAATTGTAAAAACAAAGAAGGTAGCCGTGGGAGATACCCTGATGCTTGTAGGCTTTGGTGGTGGATTGACATGGGCTGGCGTTCTTTTGAGAATTGGAGAAAAACATGAAACGATTGGATGAAATATTAGGAACTGAATTCCCTATAATCCAGGGCGGTATGGCAAATATAGCTACAGGTTCTTTTGCGGCAGCCTGTTCGAATGCGGGAGCTCTTGGATTAATTGGAGTTGGTGGAATGAATCCACAGATGCTTCGTGATGAGATAAAGCTTTGTAAAGAAAAAACAGATAAGCCTTTTGGTGTAAACATTATGCTGATGCATCCAGATGCAGATGAATTTGCTGACATAGTAGTTGAGGAAGGGGTGAAGGTTGTAACAACTGGTGCCGGAAACCCTGGTAAGTATATGGAAAAATGGAAGGCTGCCGGAATTACTGTAATTCCTGTAGTAGCAGCTCCTATTTTGGCAAAGCATCTAGAAAGAGCTGGAGCAGATGCCATTATTGCAGAAGGTAGTGAAAGTGGTGGACATATTGGCGAAATGAGCACTATGACCTTAGTACCTCAGACCGTAGATACTGTTTCTATTCCTGTTATTGCAGCAGGTGGAATTGCAGATCCTCGTCAGGTGAAGGCAGCCTTTGCACTTGGAGCCTGTGGTATTCAGGTAGGTACCTGTCTTTTAGCCAGTGAAGAGTGTCCAATCCATGAAAACTATAAAAAGGCAGTCATTAAGGCAAAGGGAACCGATGCAATTGTGACTGGCCGCATTGGCGGTACACCGGTTCGAATCTTGAAAAATAAAATGTCAAGAGAGTATATCCGTCAGGAAAAGGCAGGAGCTTCTGTAGAGGAATTGGAAAAATATACCTTAGGAAGTCTTCGAAAAGCAGTCTTTGATGGAGATACAGATCAGGGAAGTTTAATGGCAGGACAGACCTGTGGTCAGGTAAAAGAAATTCGTCCTTTAAGAGAAATTTTTGAGGAGTTAATGAGTTAATGAAAACAGCATTTTTATATGCAGGCCAGGGAAGCCAGCACAAAGGAATGGGTGCAGATTTATATGAGGATTTTCCGGAGTTTCAGGAAGTCTTTGATAATGCGCCTCTTGATTTTGATGTAAAAGAAATGTGCTTTTACGATCCGGAGGAAAAATTAAATCAGACAAAGTATACCCAGCCATGTATGGTGACATTTGCCTGTGGTGTAACAAATATTTTAAAGAACAAAGGAATTCGACCTGATGTATTGGCAGGACTTTCTTTGGG
>JAIKXK010000390.1 GCA_024684155.1 Lachnospiraceae bacterium
CTTTTAGCTACAGGTAACGGCCGATGCAATTTTACAAATGAATATCAGGACGAATCCTGTTATCGTTCTTCTAATCCAAAGCTTTTAAAAAGTGTGTTGGAGTATTTTAATGTAGAAAGAACTTTAATGGAATTTTCTAAAATGGGAGTGTTAGCAAGAAATAGAGATGGTTATTATTATCCTAGAAGCAACCAGGCTGCAGGAGTTCGATTTTGTTTAGAGCAGGCAGTACGGTCTAAGAATATTTCTGTTGTTTATGAATGTAGTGTTCTTGGGATAAAAGAAAAAAATCATGTATTTTTTATATCCAGTTCAAAAGGCGAGTATGTGGGCAAAAATATTATTCTTTGTACTGGTGGGAAAGCTTCACCGAAAAGCGGAAGTGATGGAGCCGGATATGAATTTGCAAAGAAACTTGGTCATAGCATTATAAAGCCGCTTCCTGCATTGGTTCAACTACACTGCAGAGAAAAGTGCTTTCAGAAATTAAAAGGAATTCGAGCAATAGGCGAGGTTTCTTTGTTTGTGGATGGAAAAGAAATAGCAAAGGATTTCGGAGAACTACAATTTACCAAGGATGGAATATCAGGAATACCTGTTTTTAACATTAGTCGTTTTGCTGTTCGTGGCTTAGAAAAAAGAAAAGAAGTGGTTGCTTCAATAGACTTATTTCCTGAATTTTCTTTAGATGTACTTTCTTCTCATTTATTGAATCAGTTGTTATATCGTCCGACACCAGTTTCTATTGAAGATGGACTTATGGGAATGCTAAATGACAGGTTGATTCCTGTGATTTTAAAAGAAATGGGACTTCGACCAAATAGTAGCACTTTTGATTTGGATGAAGCTACGATTAGAGATATGGCAGTATTTTTTAAAGGCTGGAAAGTTGATGTTGTAGGAAGCCACGATTTTGAGTTTGCACAAGTGACTACAGGTGGTATTGATTTAGGTGAAGTGTCAGATCGATTAGAATCCAAATTACAAAAAGGTCTCTTCTTTGCAGGAGAGATTTTGGATGTAGATGGTATTTGTGGTGGATATAATTTGCAATGGGCATGGTCAAGTGGCTATATTGCAGGAGAAAACGCAGCGGAGTATTAGAATGATTTTATTGAAACAAGTAAAGGTTCCTGTGACAAATAATCCTAAGGAAGCCTTAAAGAAAAAAATCATAAAAGAATTACGAATTTCTTCAGAGGAATTATTAGAATTTGAAATATTAAGACAATCTGTTGATGCCAGGAAAAAAACGGATTTGTTTTTTGTATACAATGTTTGTGTGTCTATTAAAGGAAATGAAGATAAGTTTCTCAAAAGAAAATATAAGTTTTGCATAGAGCCATATCATCCTGTTGTTTATCGTTATGGTTATATTTCAAAAAAGCCCTCAAATAATACTGTAATAATTGGAGCCGGTCCTGCCGGCTTGTTTGCTGCTTATTATATGAGTTTATCAGGTCTTTGTCCTGTTTTAATTGAACGTGGAAAAAAAGTAGAAGACCGAAAAAAAGATGTAATTGAATTTTGGGAAACAGGAAGATTGAATCCCGATTCTAACGTTCAGTTTGGAGAAGGAGGCGCAGGTACTTTTTCCGATGGTAAATTAAACACCTTGGTAAAGGATAAGACTGGTCGAAATCGATTTGTCCTTGAAACCTTTGTAAAGTTTGGTGCTCCAGAAGATATTTTATATAATTTTAAACCACATATAGGTACGGATATTTTAATTGAGGTAATTCAAAATCTAAGAGAGGAATTGCTAAAGCGTGGTTGTGAAATTCGATACGAAACAAAGGTAGAAGATTTTTTGCTTTCAGAGGATTCCTTAACTGGCGTTATATTAGATTCCGGTGAAATAATTACTTGTGAAAATTGTGTACTTGCTATTGGCCATAGTGCACGAGATACCTTTTTCAAACTATATGAGAAAAAGGTGGATATGAAGGCAAAAGAATTTGCAGTAGGATTTCGAGTGGAACATAAACGAAGTTTTATTGATGAACATCAATACGGAACTTATGGTTCTTTATTAGGGGCTGCTCCTTATAAGGTGGCAACAAAACTTAAGAATAATCGTGGAGTTTATTCTTTTTGTATGTGCCCTGGTGGTTATGTCGTGAATTCTTCTTCAGAAAATGGTCTTTTGGCAGTAAACGGAATGAGTTATTCTAAAAGAGATGGTGCAAATTCAAATTCTGCTATTGTGATTTCTGTTGGAAAAAAAGAGTTTTCTTTGGATAATCCAATGGCTGCCATAGAATATCAAAGAAGTCTAGAGAAAAAAGCATTTGAGCTTGGAGAGGGAAATATCCCCCAACAGTTATACGGTGATTTTGTGGCAAAAAGGCCATCAAAAAGTTATGGAAGCTTTGTTTCTAACTGTAAGGGTAGTGCAAAACTTTGTGATTTATCAAATCTTTTTTCTGCTGAGATAAATGAGTCTTTTATAGAAGGCATGGAACAATTTGATCGTAAAATCAAAGGGTTTACAAATGAAGAGATTATTTTATCTGGAGTAGAAAGCAGAACCTCATCGCCTGTTCGTATTACAAGGGATGAGAACTTTATGTCAAATATGAAAGGCCTTTATCCCTGCGGAGAAGGGGCAGGTTATGCTGGCGGAATTACTTCTGCAGCTATGGATGGATTAAAAGTGGGAGAAGAGATTGTCTAACATTATTTATAGATTAGGATGGAAATTATGGGCGAATATACACCAATGATGCAACAGTATCTAAAAACAAAAGAGGATTATAAAGACTGTATTTTGTTTTACAGACTCGGTGATTTTTATGAGATGTTTTTTGATGATGCTAAAATTGTTTCAAAGGAATTAGAACTTACTTTAACAGGGAAGGCCTGCGGTATGGAAGAAAGAGCACCTATGTGTGGTGTTCCTTTTCATGCAGTAGACAATTATTTACCAAAACTTGTTAATAAAGGATATAAGGTTGCGGTTTGTGAGCAGGTTGAAGATCCAAAGGAAGCAAAAGGAATTGTAAAACGTGAGGTGATTCGTGTAGTTACTCCAGGTACAAATATTGATTCAGCCTCCTTAGATGAAACAAAGAATAATTTCATTATGTGTGTGGTATATCAGATTGATCGCTATGGATTGGCCTTTGCTGATGTATCCACTGGAGATTTCTTCCTAACAGAAGTAGATTCTTCCAGAAAGTTATTTGATGAATTAAACAAATATCATCCTACGGAATTAATTTGCAATGAAGCATTTTATATGAGTGGAATATCCATTGATGAGTTACGTACACATTACCATCTTTTAGTAAGTTCACTGGACGCTGGCTATTTTGAAGATGGATTTGTAAAAGACATTCTTTTAAGACATTTTAAATGTTCTTCTTTAGATGCTCTTGGTATTTCAGATTTTCCTTCGGGAGTGGCAGCTTCTGGAGCTCTTCTTCAGTATTTAATGGACACCCAAAAGACAGAACTTTCACATATGAATCGCATTATTCCTTATGTCAATGGAAATTATATGATGATTGATTCTTCCTCTCGAAGAAACCTTGAACTTGTGGAAACTATGAGGGAAAAGGAAAAAAGAGGATCTTTGCTTTGGGTTTTAGACAAAACAAAAACTGCAATGGGAGCAAGAACCCTTCGTTCCTTTATTGAGCAACCGCTGATTCACAAAGACGAAATTGTAAAGCGTCAGGAAGGAATAGCAGAGTTAAATAAACACTATATTTCCAGAGAAGAATTGAGAGAGTATTTAAATCCTGTATACGATTTAGAGCGTTTAATGACACGTATTTCTTATCAATCAGCAAATCCTAGAGATTTAATTGCTTTTAAAAATTCCATTGGTGCTATTCCAGGAATTAAGGTGGTATTATCGGATTTTAAATGTAATATTCTTACAGAACTAAATGATGCTTTGGATCCTTTAAGTGATCTTTATCAGTTAATTGATGAAGCAATTGCAGAAGAACCTCCTGTCTTAGTTCATGATGGTGGAATTGTAAAAGAAGGCTTTAATGAAGAGGTAGATCGTCTTAGAAATGCAAAAACCGAAGGAAAGAGTTGGCTTGCAGAATTAGAGGCAAAGGAAAAAGAAAAAACAGATATTAAAAATTTACGTGTGAAATACAATAAGGTCTTTGGCTATTATCTTGAGGTAACAAATTCTTATCTTGATAAGGTGCCGGATTATTTTATTAGAAAACAAACACTAACCAATGCAGAGCGATTCTATACTCCAGAATTAAAGGAATTGGAAAATACAATTCTTGGGGCAGAAGAGAGACTTACATCATTAGAATACGAATTATACAAAAATGTGTTAGATGCTATTAATTCCCAGGTTTCAAGAATACAGGAAACTGCCAGGGCAATTGCCCATTTAGATGTTTATCTTTCTTTGGCTTATGTAGCAGAAAAGAATCATTATGTACGTCCAAAAATAACGGAAGATGGTTCTATTAAAATTGAAGGTGGAAGACATCCTGTTGTAGAAAAAATGATGGATAATGATATGTTCATTAAAAATGATACGATTCTGGATGAAAAGAAAAATCGTGTATCCATTATTACTGGACCTAATATGGCAGGTAAATCCACCTATATGAGACAGACAGCCCTTATTGTTTTAATGGCTCAGATTGGAAGCTTTGTACCAGCTGATAAAGCAAAAATTGGTATTGTAGATCGTATCTTTACTAGAGTTGGAGCATCGGATGATTTAGCTTCAGGTCAATCAACGTTTATGGTAGAAATGAATGAAGTAGCTAATATTTTAAAAAATGCAACTTCAAATTCTCTTTTGATTTTAGATGAAATTGGACGTGGTACCTCTACCTTTGATGGTTTATCCATTGCCTGGGCAGTAGTAGAACATGTAGCAGATACAAAAATTCTAGGTGCAAAAACTTTATTTGCAACACATTATCATGAACTTACAGAATTAGAAGGTAAGCTTGATGGTGTTAACAATTACTGTATTGCAGTAAAAGAAAATGGCGATGATATAGTATTTCTTCGAAAGATTGTACCAGGTGGAGCAGATAAAAGTTATGGTATTCAGGTAGCCAAATTAGCAGGAGTTCCAGATTCTGTTACAAATCGTGCAAAAGAAATTGTGAATGAATTGATTAAAAACGATATTGCTGATGTGGCAAGAAGCATAGCAGGGGAAAGTTCAACTTCTAAGTCAAAACCTAATATTAAAACAGACGAAGTTGATTTGAATCAAATGACCATCTTTGATACGGTCTCTGATGCGGATATTATTCATGAAATATCAGAATTAGATATTAAGAATTTAACTCCGATAGATGCATTAAACTTATTAAACGAGCTTCAAAGTAAGGTGAATAATCGATGGTAGAAAAAAACACAATTGAACTATTAAATCGAGAAACAATTGATAAAATTGCTGCAGGAGAAGTGGTAGAACGACCTGCTTCTGTAGTAAAGGAACTGGTGGAAAATTCTATTGATGCTCATGCTAATGCCATTACAGTAGAAATGAAGGATGGTGGAATTACCCTCCTTCGTATTACAGATAATGGGGATGGAATTTCTCATGATGAAATTAAAAAGGCATTTCTTAGGCATTCTACAAGTAAGATTCGAAAAGTAGAGGATTTAGATGACATTCGTTCTCTTGGATTTAGAGGAGAAGCATTATCTTCAATTTCTGCAGTGTCTCGAGTGGAGCTTTTAACGAAAACAAAGGATGAATTGACAGGGTCTGCCTATCGAATTGAAGGAGGAGAGGAAATTGATTTTTCTGAAATGGGTACTCCAGATGGAACCACCTTTTTTATTCGTCAGTTGTTTTATAATACACCGGCTAGAAAGAAATTTTTAAAATCTCCTATGACAGAAGGCAACTATGTTTCTGAAGTAGTTGAAAAATTAGCTATTTCCCATCCTGAGGTGGCCTTTCGGTTGATTGCCAACGGAACAGAGAAATTCGCTACAGCTGGAAATGGAAATTTAAAAGATGTAATTTATCAGATTTATGGAAGAGATATTACCAAGGAACTAATTGAAATAAATGATGAAACTGCTCATTTTCACATTCATGGATATATTGGTTCTCCTTTGATTAATCGAGGAAATCGTGGATACGAAAGCTTCTTTGTCAATGGTCGTTATGTAAAAAGTCAGACCTTAATGCGTTCTGTAGAAGCAGGATATGAGGGCTTTTTAATGCAACATCAATATCCCTTTGCGATTTTAAATTTGGACTTTTCGTCCCATGAGGTAGATGTAAATGTACATCCTACAAAACAGGAAGTGCGTTTTCAGAATAATGATGCCATTGGATCAGATTTAAAATCTTTAATTGCATATAAATTAAAATACAGAGAAGATATTTCCACAGTTCCTTTGACAGAAGAGAATCATTCGTCAAAAGTAGAGGTTGTATCTAAAGGGGCAGAGCCTTTTGAAACCAATCATTTAGAAAACTTTAAAGCAAAAATTGAAGCTTCCATTTTAGAAGATAAAAAAGAGTATGAAGCTGAAGAAATACGAAGAACCTATGGTGCAATTTCTATTTCAAAAGATGTGGATGAAGAAAAGCCTGTACTTCATGAGACAGATAATAGGGATGCTGTTCTTCAAAATAAGAACTCTTTAGTAAAGGAGGAAAAACCTACCTTTGTACAACAGACCTTTTTGTCGGAAGAAAGTATCAAAGAACATCGAATTATTGGTCAGGTATTTGATACCTATTGGATGGTAGAATTTGATAACTGTCTGTATGTAATTGATCAACATGCAGCTCATGAAAAAGTTTTATTTGAACGTACCATGGAGAAATTAAAGGATAAGGAAATGACTTCTCAGCAGATTTCACCGCCTATTATAGTTTCTTTATCGGAGACAGATAGAAATTTGCTTTTTGAAAATGAAGAAAGTTTTAAAAGAGTCGGATATGAATTTTCTTCCTTTGGTGGAAGTGAAGTTTCTTTAACAGCTATTCCAGATAATTTATTTGGAATTGACGCAAAGGAGTTATTTTTAAATACCATAGCCTCTCTATCTGACATTGGAAGAAGTTCCAGTCCGGATTTGATTTTAGAAAAGGTGGCTTCCATGTCGTGTAAGGCTGCTGTAAAGGGCCATGACCATTTGTCCCGACCTGAGATAGAAACATTAATTTCGGATTTACTTTCTTTAGAGAATCCATACCATTGCCCTCATGGAAGACCTACCATTGTTCGATTAACTCATTATGAATTAGATAAGAAATTTAAAAGGATCTTGTAATGAAAAAACCTTTAGTAATTATAGCCGGACCAACGGCTACTGGAAAAAGTAAATATTCGGTTATGTTTTCAAAACGACATAATGGATCTGTGATTTCAGCAGACTCTATGCAGGTGTATAAATATATGGATATTGGTTCAGCAAAGATTACAAAGGAAGAGATGCAAGGAGTAAATCACTATTTAGTTGATGTGTTAGAACCGAAAGAAGAGTTTCATGTGGCTTTGTTCCAACAAATGGCACAAGAGGCTTTGGATGAAATCTATGAAAAAAACTCTCTACCTGTAGTATGTGGCGGAACGGGGTTTTATATACAGGCTCTTTTATATGGAATTGATTTTTCTTCCGGTCAGGAAAACCCGGCATTACGAGAAAAATTAAGTTTATTTGCAAAGGAACAGGGTGCTCATGCCTTATTTGAAAGATTAAAAAAAGTAGATCCTAAATCTTGTGAAACTATTCATGAAAATAATATAAAGCGAGTGATTCGTGCCATTGAATATTATGAAATGACAGGGGAACCAATTTCAAAACACAATGAACAAGAAAAGGAAAAAGAGTCTTTATATAACTATGTTTTTTTTGTCTTAAATGATGATCGAAAAAAGCTGTATGAAGGAATTGAAAAACGTGTGGATTTAATGGTTGAGATGGGCTTATATGATGAAGTAAAAAGACTTTATGATATGGGATACACAAAGGACTATGTGTCCATGCAGGGATTAGGATACAAGGAAGTTTTAGATGCTATTAACGGTGAAATTTCCTTTGATGAGGCGATTTATCGTATTAAAAGAGATACGCGGCATTTTGCAAAACGACAAATCACATGGTTTAAGCGAGAAAAAGATGTGATTTGGATTGACAAAAAAGAATTTGATTACGACGACGAAAAAATTCTTTCCTTTATGGAAATGGAATGTGAAAAGAGGAATATTTTATGTTAGATCAATACGAAATGTACAAAGAAATAGGAATTTCAAGAGAAGTTTATGAGTTTGGTGAAAAAGTTCTAAAGGACTTAGAACCTAGATTTCGTGAATTTGATCAGGTGGCAGAGTACAATCAATTAAAGGTACTTCAGGCCATGAGAAAAAACAAGGTCAGTGCCGAGTGTTTATTAGGTACTACTGGTTATGGTTATAATGATCTTGGCAGAGAAACCTTAGAAAAAGTATATGCAGATACATTTAAGGGGGAAGATGCTTTAGTACGTCCTCAGATTACCTGTGGTACCCACGCATTAGCCCTTGCATTAATGTCTAATTTACGACCGGGAGATGAACTTTTATCTCCCGTTGGAAAACCATACGATACCTTAGAGGAAGTAATAGGTATTCGCCCATCTCAGGGATCTTTGGCTGAATATGGTGTTTCATACAATCAGGTAGATTTATTATCAGATGGAAGCTTTGATTATGAGAATATAAAAAAAGCAATTAATGAAAAAACAAAGCTTGTAACTATTCAGCGCTCAAAGGGATATGCCATGCGTCCATCCTTTTCGGTAGATCAAATAGGAGAATTGATTTCCTTTATTAAAGAGTTGAAGCCGGAAGTAATCGTTATGGTAGATAATTGCTACGGTGAATTTGTTGAAACTAAGGAGCCTCTTGAAGTTGGGGCTGATATGATTGTAGGATCACTGATTAAAAATCCAGGTGGTGGTCTTGCACCAACAGGCGGCTATATTGTTGGAAAGAAGGAGTGTATTGAAAATGCAGCACATCGCTTAACCTCTCCTGGACTTGGTAAAGAGGTAGGAGCATCTTTAGGAATGAACCAAAGTTTATTCCAGGGATTTTTTATGGCTCCAACCGTAACGAATTCAGCATTAAAGTCTTCTGTGTTTGCGGCAAATTTATATGAAAGACTTGGGTATTTTGTTGTTCCAAATGGTAGTGAATCCAGACATGATATTATTCAGTCGGTGGAATTAAAATCAAAAGAGGCTTTGATTGCATTTTGTAAGGGAATTCAATCGGCGGCACCGGTAGATAGTTATGTTACTCCGGAACCCTGGGCAATGCCTGGTTATGATGCTGATGTAATTATGGCTGCAGGCGCCTTTGTACAAGGTTCATCTATTGAGCTATCAGCAGATGGTCCATTAAAAGAACCATATGCTGTATATTTCCAGGGGGGGCTAACTTGGTATCATGGTAAGGTAGGAATCTTAATGTCTTTACAAAAACTTTATGAGGCCAACCTTGTTATGGATATTTCATTATGATAAAATAACTAGGT
>JAIKXK010000056.1 GCA_024684155.1 Lachnospiraceae bacterium
TCTTAGCATTTGGCAATTATTAGCCACCACTAGTGTTACTCTAACCTTGTTAGTTACTGTATTTTTCTTAGCACCAACAGCACCCTATCACTGGATTTTACTATTTGCTGACTCTAACTTCTTACTCCATTTGGTAAATCCTCTCTTAAGTATTATTGCTTTCGTATGTTTTGAAAAAACAACTACACTTACTATTAAGCACACCTGTATCGGTATACTTCCAATGGTAATTTATTCCGTATACTACATTGGTGCAGCAGTCACTCACTCTACTGACGGCGTTGTAGACTATGGTTATGACTGGTATGGATTTTTAGTTGCTGGATTAAAATCTGCCTTTATTGTTATTCCTATCATTGTTGTATTTACCTATCTTATTAGTTTTGTACTGTGGAAACTAAACAAATTAAAAGCCAGTTAATTACTTTAAGCAATTACTCCTATAAAAAAACACAAAAAAAGACCCAGAGATTTTATTCTCCGGATCTTTTGCTTTAAAATTAGCTACTTCTTTAGTTTAAGTATTTTTGATACAATCCAACCAGTTCATTAATTTCTTCATCACTAAGTTCTGAATACGCAAGTTCTTTAAGGCCTTCTTTGTCACCATTTTTGTACATAGAAATGGCAGATTCAACAGTTTGCGCATCCGCATGATTTTCTACCATTGTCTGTACTGTTTCCTGATCTTCTTCTGACATACTATTATAAAGTTGTGTTGCTGCCTCTGCATCTACACCTGCCTGTTCTGCCACATTGGTAATTGCTTTTTCAGCCACTGTATCTACTACTTTTCCTTTTACTGTTCCCCATGCAAAGAAATACAATAAGGCAACAATCACAATAAGCACTACTATAACTGTAAAAAACTTACCAACAAAACTGCTCTTTTCTTTTGTTCTACTCATAATTTCTTCCTCCTAAAAAGATAGTCTTTTGAAGTATCCCCTCCAAAAGACTGTCCCCATTTATAATCTAAATTAGTTTTTAAACGAATGTACCGGTGCAGGAATTCTTCCCTGACGAGATACAAAGGCCTCACATGAAAATTCATTCACTGGCATTACCGGTGCATATCCAAGTAATCCACCAAACTCAACTGTCTCTCCCACATCTTTTCCAATGACAGGAATCAATCGTACTGCTGTGGTCTTTTGGTTAATCATACCAATGGCCATTTCATCTGCAATAATACCAGAAATTGTTGCTGCGGAAGTCTTGCCCGGAACTGCAATCATATCTAATCCTACAGAACAAACGCAGGTCATAGCTTCTAGTTTTTCAAGTGTTAAAGCTCCTACTGTAACAGCATCAATCATACCCTGATCTTCTGATACCGGAATAAAAGCTCCAGACAATCCTCCAACGTAGGAAGAAGCCATAATACCACCTTTTTTCACCTGATCATTTAAAAGTGCTAAAGCTGCTGTAGTTCCAGGAGCACCTGCATGTTCTAATCCAATTTCTTCTAGGATTCCTGCAACAGAATCTCCAATGGCCGGGGTAGGTGCTAGGGATAAATCAATAATTCCAAATGGAATTCCCAACTTTTTAGAAGCTTCCTTTGCTACTAACTGGCCTACACGAGTTACCTTAAAGGCTGTCTTTTTAATGGTCTCGCATAACACTTCAAAGCTTTCCCCACGGACCTTTTCTAAAGCTGTTTTTACAACTCCCGGTCCTGAAACACCAACGTTTATAATAGCATCAGCTTCTGTTACACCGTGAAAGGCACCTGCCATAAATGGATTGTCATCTGGTGCATTACAAAATACTACTAATTTTGCACAGCCTAAGGAATCATTTTCCTTTGTAAATTCTGCAGTTTGTTTCACGATTTCACCCATTAAACGAACCGCATCCATATTGATACCACATCTTGTGGAACCAAGGTTTACTGAACTACATACAAAATCTGTTTCTGCCAAAGCCTGTGGAATGGAACGAATTAAGTACTCGTCATAGGTAGTCATTCCCTTTGACACCAATGCAGAATATCCCCCGATAAAGTTAATTCCAAGTTCCTTTGCACAATCATCTAAGGTATGTGCAATAGTAACATAGTCCTCTGGACATTTGCATGCAGAAGACCCTACAATAGCAATTGGAGTTACTGAAATTCTTTTATTAACAATAGGAATGCAGTAATCTCTTTCGATTTCTTTTCCAACCTTAACTAAATCTTTTGCTACTGTTGTAATCTTATTATAGATATTTTTATTTAAGG
>JAIKXK010000065.1 GCA_024684155.1 Lachnospiraceae bacterium
CGACCACAGCGAGGGTTAACAGTACATTTAATATGACCAAGAGTTCCGATAGAACCAAAGCAGTTTAAGCAACCGATGCAACGATTGACTTCGTCTTCACGTCCTTCTTTTGTCTTTTTCATAAATTCAGGATCAGCTAAGGTTGCACGTCCAAGTCCGATAAAGTCACAAACATCTTCCTGTAAGAGTTCTTCAGCAATGGAAGGTTCTTTAATATTGTTTACAGCAATTACAGGAATATTTACAGCTTCTTTAATGGTCTTTGCAAGATGTTTCTTCCATCCCTGTGCGAAAGATGCAGGCTCAACAATTGTAGTAGAAGATTCATAAATACCACTGGATACATTGATGACATCAATTCCGCATTCTTCTAATGCTTTTGCAATAGGTACGGTTTGCTCTAAAGTTAAGCCGCCTTCTACAAATTCATCTGCACTGATACGAACAGAAATAGGGAAGTCTTTTCCGCAGGTAGCACGGATGCCGGCAATAATTTCAGCCATAATAGTAAATCTCTTTTCAAAAGATCCACCGTATTTATCTTCACGAACATTGGTATATGGAGATAAGAATTCATCTAAAAGATAGCCGTGAGCACCATGAAGTTCTACACCATCGATTCCGGCTGCTTTTGCAATATTAGCACCTTTAACGAAATCCTGTACAAGGCTTTCTACTTCTTCTGTGGTTAAGGCTCTTGGTTCTTCCTGTGTGACTTTACATGTGATAGCTGAAGGAGCTACAATTTGACGTCCTTCAATCATAGCAGATTTGTTTTCACGTCCAGGATGATGGAGCTGAACAAAGATCTTTGTGCCATAGCGATGTACGCGATCGGCAAGACGTTCAAGTCCTGGAATGAGTTTTGGGTCATTGGCACCTAATTGGCAGAGCATGCCGGTACCATACTTAGGTTCTACACGAGTGATTTCAGTAATAATTAAACCGATGCCACCCTTTGCTCTTTCTTCATAGTAACGAATAATGTGTTCGTTTGCTTCACCGCTAGGTTCTGCTAAGCCAACTCCCATAGCTGTCATAACAGAGCGGTTTTTAATGGTAAGTCTTCCAATCTTACCTTCCTCAAATAATTTTTTTGACATAACGTTTCCTCCGCTTTCATACGTTTCGGATAATACCCCTATTATCCTTTTGTTAATACGTGAACAACAACGAAAACCATATGAAGTTTTGGAAAACATTTTACTTACTTGTCCGTTTTATATTGTTTACATAAGTGCTGTCTTCAATAGAAGTAGATAAGGCTTCGGCAATATGAGCGCGATAATCTGCAGGAATGCGATTCAGCGCATCAAACATAGGTGCAAAGTGACAGCGCAATATTTGTTCGGTATAAGCCATATAAAGGCGTTTCCCTTTGTCGTTTACACTTACCTGAATTTCTTTTTTACTTCCGGGCAGCAGCGATTTTGTTACAAGTCCTTTAGATTCAAGCCGATTGACAATTTTTGTAAAATTAGATTTTGTAATACCAAGTCTTGTTGCAATGGTGCACATATTATCCTGCAAGTCTTCATTTTCTAACAGGTATTCCAAAACCTGAATTTGTGCGTAAGAATACTGCACATCTTCAAATTCCAACTTCTCAAGTTTATAAACCCCAGCGTAAATATTACAGTACTTGATCAGCGCTTCAACCAGTTTTCTGTTGTCTCCCATCCATTCGAGCTTCATAACAAAATCTCCTTAGATATTAATAAATACATATATACTATATCCTCAAAATAGGTATCTTGCAATTCGCTCTGGTAACAGTATAATACATTTAGTTTCCGATGGAAACTAAAATTTAATATTTTTTATTTACCAAAGGATGCTTCGGAGTCAAATCCTAAGCCAACCATCATTGTTACCCATGGATATACTACTGTATTCCTAAAGGTATAGTATTGATTTCCACTTCTATCTATGATATAAAATAAAAAACTAAAGATAATGAACTGCCACCGGGTAGTGAATGTTAAAAGCATTCGTTTTCACATCGTAAGGTCTTAGAAGATGTGAATACGGATGCTTTTTTGATAGAGAGGTAAAAATGGAAAAGATAAAAGCAGTGAAAAAATATTTTTCCTTATTTGAAATAGGACTTTGGGTAGTGTCAGTCACATTAATAACACTTTCGTTTTTAATATTTGATGGAGAAAATTATTTAACTTTGTTCGCCTCATTAATTGGAGTGACGGCGATTTTACTAAATGCAAAAGGAAATCCCATAGGTCAGTTTTTAATGATACTTTTTAGTTTCGTGTATGG
>JAIKXK010000074.1 GCA_024684155.1 Lachnospiraceae bacterium
TTAATCTCTTCTGATGTAACAGATATGACCACTCAGGCGGCGCTTATTTCCAATGAAATTGTTTCTTATGATTATTTTACCAATCCAGAACAGGTAGTAGTAAATATGGAACTTTCTGCTACAGGTAACGTATACTCTGGACGAGTGATGGTATTAGACAATACCTTAAAGGTAGTACATGATACCTATGATTTATATGAAGGACGTACCATGGTTTGGGAAAACGTCATTAAAAGCGCTTATGGCGATACTACATGGGATTATGATACAGACAATCATACCCTAACAGTTACCTTACCTATCTACAATGATAGTAATGAATTTACAGGTGTAGTACTAATTACAGAATCTGCAGAGTACATGGAAACAAATATGGAGTATTTTCGATCTGTTGCGATTCTTATGGCCTTTATTGTTACAGTAGTAATAGGAGTTTTGGCCTTTGTTATTGCGAAGTTTACTGCGAAGCCATTTGTGGATTTAAAGAATTCCATCGACAATCTATCTAAAGGTTTTGGGGATGGTACTTTAAATGTAGATAAGATCAAAGAAACCAAAGATATTTCAGACTCCTTCAATCAATATAATTCACAAATGAAATTATTAGATGATTCGAGACAGGAATTTGTATCTAATGTATCTCATGAATTAAAAACACCACTTACCTCTGTAAAGGTATTAGCAGAGTCCATTACATCTATGGGAGATGGTGTGCCTGTAGAAATGTATCAGGAATTTATGACAGATATTGTAAGTGAGATTGATCGTGAAACAAAGATTGTAAATGATCTTTTGTCTTTAGTAAAAATGGATAAAACAGATGCAACTATGGATGTTTCTGCGGTGAATATGAATGAGCTGGTAGAATTAATTATGCGTCGATTAAAACCGATTGCTGAAAAACAGGAAATTGAACTTGTTTTGGAAAGTTTTCGACCAGTGACAGTAGAAATGGACGAAGTGAAGTTTTCTTTGGCGGTTTCTAATTTAATAGAAAATGGTATTAAATATAACGAACCTGGTGGGTATGTTCATGTATCTTTAAATGCAGATCACCAGTATTGTTATATTCGTGTGGAAGACTCAGGTCTTGGAATACCAGAGGAATCTCTAGATCATATTTTTGAACGTTTTTATCGTGCAGATAAATCCCATAGTCGGGAGATTGGTGGAACAGGACTTGGACTTGCTATTACTCAAAATGCTATTCGAATGCACCATGGAGAAATTAAAGTTGCATCTACCTTAGGGGAAGGAACTACCTTTGATGTTCGTGTTCCATTAAATTATATAAAGGAGGAGTCATAAAATGAAAAGAAAACTACTTTCCGTTGGTTTAATTTTACTTCTTCTTTTTAATCTAACTTCCTGCAAAGAAAAAAATGAGGATTCAGGTTTTTTGTTATATTATTTCAATAATGAAGGAACGGGGCTTACGGGTATTTCTTATTCTTTAACTGAAAAAACTGCTACAGATCAGATTGGAGAAGTAGTAGAGAAATTATCAGAAGAAGTGGTGGATGTAGATTATCATAATCCCATCTCTGAAGGTATTGAGGTGACCTCTTATGATTTAAATGAGGGAGCTTTGATTTTATATTTTAATGATGAGTATAAAACGTTAACAGATACCAATGAAGCCCTGCTTCGAGCAGCAGTTGTGAAGACATTAATTCAAATTGAGGGTGTAGATAACGTTACCTTCTATGTAGGTGATTTTCCTCTGTTAGATCAAAATGAAGCAGCAATAGGAGCTATGACTGAAGAAAGCTTTTTGAATGACTATGGTAAAGCACAAAGTCAGTCTGAATCAGAGGTTTTACTTTTGTACTATGCTACTTCTGATGGAAATAATCTTAGAACAGTTTCTAGAACAGCTCATTATAGTACTACAATACCTTTGGAGCAGGTGGTTTTAAACTGTTTGATGGAGAGTCCGGATACAGATAAGTTAATGTCAGCCATACCAGAAGGTACCAAGGTACTTTCTGTTGTAATTAATGAAGGCACTTGTTATGTAACACTGGATTCTGGATTTTTAAATCTTCCAGAGTTTGAATCAAGAGATGTAGCGATTTATTCCATAGTGAATTCTTTATGTGAACTAGATACTGTTTCTCAAGTGCAAATCATTGTAAATAATGAGTCGGAAGCAGGCCTTATGGGAACCGATGAAGTAAGTGGAACTTATAGTGCAAATTATGAGTTAGTTCTTTAAGTAGAAAATTTATACATTGGAGGTGCTATGGCAGTTTTGAAAAAATTGCCCTATCGTCCAATGCTAATCGTGTTGGCTGTATTTCTTTTGATATTTCCCTTTTATTTTCGAGGGAAATATCAGTTGGCCTATACAGCCATCCATTACTTTGGTGATGGGGATGAAATCGAACTTGACGGTATCCTTTATAAAAAAGAATTTAAAAATAATTCTTATCGTCTTTATGTAGAAAACATACACATTTCAAATACTTCCTTTCCAGGAAGAGGGATTCTAATCTGTGAATCTAATAATTATCCATTACATTCAAAATTACATATAAAAGCTTTGGTGAAACCTTTTTCTAAAGCAGAAAATGAAGGCTCTTTTGATGAAGAAACATATTACCTTGGTCAAGGGATTTATTTGCGTGGAGAAATTACGGAAGTAGTCAAGGTGATTCCAGGCAGATGGAGTGGATTTTATGAAGGATTATATCAGCTTCGTGAAGGAATGAAATCTTATTACAGTTATTCTTTGCCTGGGGAAGAGGCGGGGCTTTTAACGGCAATGACCTTAGGGGATAAAACTTCCCTGGATGAAGAAGCAAAAGAGTTGTTTTCTGATGCAGGACTTTCTCATATTTTAGCTGTTTCAGGATTACATATTTCCATTGTTGGAATAGGGATGTTTAAATTATTAAGAAAGAAAACAAATTATTTATTATCTGGAATAATTTCATCAGTATTTGTTGTTTGTTATGGAATTTTAACAGGAACCAGTATTTCTACCCTTCGTGCCATAATCATGTTTCTGGTTTTAATACTGGGGCAAATTATAGGAGAAACCTATGATATGTTATCGTCTTGGAGTTTAGCTCTTATGGTAGTGCTTCTTATAGAGCCTATGTCCCTGTTTAACTCGGGATTTTTATTTTCCTTTGGTGCTGTACTTGGTATATCTTTAGTGGCTAATCCCATGGTAGATCAATATGAAATGAGCTGTAAAAAAAGGTTTGAAAAAACGCTTCGATTTCGAAAGGGAGAAGGGTATAGAAAAAGTTTTAAGGAAAGGGTGGTTTCGTCTATTCTCTTTTCTTTAGGGATTCAGTTATTTTCCCTTCCTATGGTAGCTTATTTTTATTATAAGGTTCCTATCTATGTAATAGGACTAAATCTAATACTGATTCCGCTTCTTAGTTTTTTGATTGGTATAGGTTTGGTTGGGGGAGTTATAGGAGCAATCTTTGGTTTTGGAAAATGGCTTTTGTTTCCTTGCCATTTCTTTTTGTATTTTTATGAATTACTATCTGATGCTAGTCTGTCCCTTCCTGTGGCAGGATTGGTAACGGGATGTCCAACAGCATTAAAGATAGGTTTTTATTATATTTTCTTACTTTTATTTGTTTGGAAGACATATATTAAAGATATATTTTTTAAAGCGGAAAGAATAAAAAAACCAGGAAAAATAATAACTGGATATGGTGTAGTTGGAATATTGTGTTTTTGTCTTCTGGTCCTTCATTTACCAAAACCCTTTGAGATTGATATGCTTTCCGTAGGCCAGGGAGATGGAATATTTATACGTTCTAAAGAAGATGTGATTTTTATGATTGATGGGGGTAGTACTTCCATGAAAGAAGTAGGAAAGTATGTATTAGAACCTTTTTTGTTATACCAAGGTGTGAATCGAATTGATTATTGGATGCTTTCCCATATGGATACAGATCATATTT
>JAIKXK010000082.1 GCA_024684155.1 Lachnospiraceae bacterium
GTGCAGACTGCTTTTGATACAGGCACAAAGGATGTAAAGGGAAATTATAATACTACCATTGATGGTTATATTACTACGATTGATTCTAACTTTACTACAATCCTTAGTGATTTATCTGCTATGGAATCTGCAGGTTCTACCTTAGGAAATGATACAGAAACATTATTAACCACAATCCAGGGAGAGGTATCTTCAGCAAGAACTACAGTGCAAACCCTATCTTCGGATTATGAAAATAGTATTGATCCTAAGCTTACTCAAACAATGAATACCATTGGACAGTCATTGAATGAAGTTAGTACGATTTTAAATTACTCGAGTTCAGGTATTAAGGAGTTATCAGATATTCTAGGCTCATATCCGGATATGTTAACGCTTGGAAAGGGTAATTTAGAATCCACAAGAGATGAAATCCTTGGAATGCAAGAAGACTTAGAAGGTCTGATTTCAGATATGGAACAGATGGAGTCCAATGAGCAATATCAAATGTTATTAAAACTCATAGAAACAGACCCAGAAATGATTTCGGATTTTATTTCAAATCCTATTGATTTGAATCAGCAAAATATTTATGCAGTAGAAAACAATGGTTCTGCTACAGCACCTTTTTATATTGTTCTTTCCATTTGGGTAGGAGCATTGATCCTTGTAGCTATTGTACATACCAAGGTGAAACCAATTGCTGGAGTGGAAAAGATGACTACCTTTGAGGAGTTCTTTGGCAGATATTTAATCTTTTTTATGATTGGACAATTACAGACCATTATTACTGTTTTAGGTGCACTTTACTTTACCCAGATTCAGTGTGAGCATAAGTTTTTATTCTGGTTGGCCTGTTCCTTTACCAGTTTTACTTTTACCCTTCTTTTATATTCGCTTACCTATGCCTTTGAGGCAGTAGGAGAGGCAATTGCTGTTGTGCTTATGGTACTTCAGGTAGCTGGTAGTGGAGGAACTTTCCCGGTAGAAGTGCTTCCGGTAGTTTATCAGATGATGTATAAGTATATGCCTTTTGCCTATGGAATGAATGCCATTCGAGAATGCGTAGCTGGAATGTATGAAAATGACTATTGGATTTATATGTCAGGACTTTTAACCTATATTGGGGTAGCTCTTGTTATTGGACTGGTGTTAAGTATTCCATGTAAAAAACTAAATCTTATGATCAAAGAAAGTAAGGAAAAAACAGATTTGCTGATATAAAGGTTTAATGGTATATTGAAATTACATTAGGGGTTTTGGTTCTAATAGGGGGTAATATATGGACGAGAAGAGAAGAAAAAGAAGGTCTGAATTAGAAGATAAGTTTACTTTAAAACTTGTCAGTAAGGCAGAAAAAGGTCAGGATCCAGAAATTGAAATTGTTGTAACAGATGTTTCTGAAACCGGTGTTGGCTTCCATTGTGAAAAAGAGTTATTGATTGGGGACTGTTATATGGGTAAAATAACTCTTTGGACGAAGCAAACCGTGGATGTGTTTTTGAAGATCGTCCGAATGAATAAAAGAGAGGACGGTACTTTTGACTACGGAAGCATTTTCTTTGGACTAGAAGACAGAGAGTCTATGCGTATAAAAATTTACCAGATGTTAGAAGACCGGGACAAAAAGGAAGAATGAGTGTAGACAGTATTTTATTTCAAAACTTAAATATTCATTTAGAAAACGTGGGCCAAAGTATTACTATGTTTGGGATTTCTATTGCGTACTACGGAATGATAATTGCCCTTGGCATGGTACTTGCTGGGGCCTTCGTTTTGTATGATGCAAAACGAAAAGGCGGGGATGAAGATGCTTATATGGATGTTATTATATGGGCGATTATTTTAGGTGTCATAGGTGCCAGAGTTTATTATGTGGTCTTTTCCTGGGATGAATATAAAGACAATTGGATTGATGTATTTAAATTCCGTGAAGGTGGATTGGCAATTTACGGCGGTATTATTGGTGGTATTATTGGTACCCTTATTATTTGTCATATTAAGAAATTGAAATTTTTGGATGTGGCAGATACTGCATGCCTTGGAGTTTTGATTGGACAGGTTTTCGGTCGTTGGGGAAACTTCTTTAACCGTGAAGCCTTTGGTGGATATTCGGATGGACTCTTTTCCATGCAGATTCCCATTGATGCCGTGAGAGACCATACGGATATTACGACAGAAATGATGGAACATGTCATAAATATTGATGGAATATCTTTTATTAGTGTACATCCAACTTTTTTATACGAAAGTGTATGGAATATTGGTGTCTTTTTATTTTTGTTTTTCCTTCGAAGAAAAAAATCCTTTGATGGAGAAATCTGGTTCTTCTATCTTGCACTATATGGGGTAGGCAGATTTTGGATAGAGGGCCTTCGGACAGACCAGTTGAAATTTGCGGGAACAGAGATTGCTGTGTCTCAGGTGTTATCCATGGTTTTGATAATTCTGTCCTTAGTATATTTGATTTATCATTTTATTAAATTAAAAGATAAAATTTTTATTAAAAAGAGAAACTAAGAGAAAAGAGAGGGAGTATTAATGTTAAGTGAAAACATTAAAAAATTAGTTCAGTATGGAATCAACAGTGGGTTGATGCCAGAGTGTGAGAGAGTATATGCAACAAATTTATTACTAGACTGCTTCCATGAAGATGAGTATGTGGAAAATGAATGTGACTTGTCTAATATTGTGTTAGAAGATGTATTAAAGGAACTTTTAGATGAGGCAGTAGAAAGAAACATTATTGAGGATAGTGTAGTCTACCGGGATTTGTTCGATACAAAGCTTATGAACTGTTTGACACCTCGTCCAGCAGAAGTACAGAGAGTGTTCAAGGAAAAATATGAGGTAAGCCCAGAAACTGCCACAGATTATTTCTATGGATTAAGCCGTGCTTCTGATTATATTCGTACATATCGTGTAAAAAAGGATTTGAAATGGACGGTAGATACAGATTATGGAACATTAGATATTACCATTAACTTATCAAAACCGGAAAAGGATCCGAAAGCCATTGCTGCAGCGAAAAATGCTCCGCAGTCTGCTTATCCTAAATGCCTTTTGTGTATGGAAAATGAAGGCTATGCAGGAAGAGCAAATCATCCTGCAAGAGAAAATCATAGAATTATTCCGATTCGTATCAATGACAGCGATTGGGGCTTTCAGTATTCTCCATATGTATATTACAACGAGCATTGTATTGTCTTTAACGGACAGCATACTCCTATGAAAATTGAGAAGGCTACCTTTATTAAGTTATTTGATTTTGTAAAGTTATTCCCTCATTACTTCTTAGGTTCCAATGCAGATCTTCCAATTGTTGGAGGCTCTATTTTAAGTCATGATCATTTCCAGGGTGGACATTATACTTTTGCCATGGAAAAGGCTCCAATCATTGAAACCTTCGATGTAAAGGGATATGAAGATGTTACCTGTGGTATTGTAAAATGGCCTCTTTCTGTCATTCGTTTACAGTGTAAGGATGAAAAGAGAATCATTGATTTAGCAGATCATATTTTAAAGGCCTGGAGAGGATATAGTGATGAGGATGCCTTTGTATTTGCAAATACAGATGGGGAACCTCACAACACCATCACTCCGATTGCAAGAAAAAGAGGAGAGTTATTTGAATTAGATTTAGCTCTTCGAAATAATATTACAACAGAAGAACATCCTCTTGGTGTGTATCATCCACATGAAAAGCTTCATCACATTAAGAAAGAAAACATTGGTTTGATTGAAGTTATGGGACTTGCTGTTTTACCTTCCCGATTAAAAGGTGAGTTAGAACAGTTAGCAGAGGCGATTTTAGCAGACAAAGACTTACGAGCTGATGAAACTTTAGCAAAGCATGCTGATTGGGTAGAGGAGTTTAAAGGAAACTATACCATTACGAAAGATAATGTGGAAGAAATTTTACAGAAGGAAGTTGGAAAAGTATTCTGTCAGGTATTAGAAGACGCAGGGGTATTTAAGTGCAATGAAGAGGGCTTGGCCTTCTTTAGAAAGTTTGTCTCAACACTATAAAATAATAGAATTTATATAAGCAGGAGCTTAGGGTAGTGATATCCTAAGCTCTTTTTTTAAACATTTTAATAAAAATGTATAAAAGTAATAAGTAGGATAACTGTAAAAATGTTGATTTTAGTAGCTTTTTAGATGTATGTTCTACAAATCTCACAACTTGTGGATTATCGGAGAAAAGATTGAAAATAATTTAACAGAGTCTTATAATTTTTGAGTAAAACATATTTTCTATAAAAAGAGGAGGAGTATAAATATGTTGTTTCAACTTTACAGTAGTGCAGCTCCTATGCAGCTCATTGGTTGGGTCCTCGTATTTGCAGGCTTAATCATTATGAACGAAATCGGACGTCGCACGAAACTTGGTGGAATGCTTATTTTTGTTATCATTCCAGCTATTTTAACAGTGTATTTCATCGCAATTCACTGTGGTGCATTCGGTGGATCTTCAAATCCTACTGTTGCTTACATGGATGGTTGGTTCCATTACTTTAAGCTTTATGCAGCAGACATCGGATGCGTAGGTTTCATGATGATCAAGTACAAAGAAGGACTTGGTAAAAAAGAGTGGTTCAAATGGTGGCCTTGGTTCATCGTTGCAGCTAACATCATGATTGCTAACGTTTCTGACCTTGAGTCAGCATTTGCAGCTTATGGAATTACTGGAGATTTCTCTGGTGCTTGGTGGGCTTCAAATGAAGGTGTATTCATCTATGGTGGATGGTGGAATATCGTGAACTTCGTTTCTGGTATGATCAACATCTTCTGTATGACAGGATGTATTAAGCTCTTCACATCTAAAGATAAGAATAAGAGCGATATGCTTTGGCCTGATATGACTATCTGGTTCATCATTGCATATGATACATGGAACTTTGAGTATACATACTTAAACCTTCCTACACATTCATGGTATTGTGGTGTTGCTCTTTTGCTTGCTCCTACATTTGCAAACGCTTTGTGGAACAAGGGTGGTTGGATTCAGAACCGTGCAAACACACTTGCAATTTGGTGTATGTGGGCACAGATTGTACCTCTATTCCAGTTAGATGGTGTATTCGCAGCAGCACTTCCTCACGTATATGGTGGTGCTACAGAAAACGGAGTTACAACAATGGATCTTTACTCACAGGCTATCGCTTTATATGAAGCAGGACAGGGTAAGACCGTTGCAGCAAACGAAGCAATTGCTGCCATGGGAATTACAGCACAGCCTATCGCTCAGGGTGTTGTAGCTATTATCGCATTGGTATGTAACGTTGTATGTATTTCAGTTATCATTAAACGTTCTATCGAAATGGGCAAGAATCCTTATTCTAACTGCGTATTTGAAGGAACTAAGGACTTCGAAGAGGCTATGTCTAGAGCTGAATAATCCGTTGGATTATTGTATAAAATTTATAATTGTACTAATAATTAAGGGCTTCCTTTTAAGGAAGCTCTTTTTTTATAGTAATATCTTACAAAAACCACTATGGGTTTTTAGCAGATGTGTCGAGTTTACAGTTTTGGAAACTAATGATAAAATTAAGGAAACTAATTAATTGCATTTTAGTTTCCTAGAAAAAATAGTTTCCTACAAAAACCTTTTGAAATAAGTAGTTTAAAATCGGAAACCTAAATTAGTTTTCAAGTTTCTGGAAACGAAACATTAAGAGAAAAGAGAGAATGATGAAACAAAAAATCGTAGAAGCAGCATTGGAAGTTTATCGTGATAAGGGTGCAAAATTTACTATGGATGACCTGGCGAATAAGCTGGGTATGAGTAAAAAAACTATCTATACCATTATTCCAGATAAAAGAACTTTGTTTACAGATATGGTGAATTATACCTTTGATGCTATTAAGCGTAGTGAAGAGGAGGTTATGCAGGAACCAAATCTTACGACGGAACAGCGTCTTCGAAAAATTTTAGGAGTTATGCCGGATCAGGTGGCTGGATTGGATTTTACTCAGCTTTATAGTATGAAATCAAAATATCCAGAAGCCTATAAGCTAATTGCAGAACGCTTAGAGGGAGGCTGGGACTTGACCATATCCCTTTTGGACCAGGGAGTAAAAGAAGGTGTATTTCGACCAATAAATTTTACGATTTTTCAGATGGTATATGAATCTTCTTTGGAACGGTTCTTAAATGGCAGTGAATTAGAGGAGAATAAAATCAATTATATGGATGCACTAAAACAGTTAGTGGACCTCTTAATAGATGGTATTAGTATTGATTAGTTAGGAGATATGAATTTGAGTAAAAGAATTTATTTTGACAGAAAATGGAAGTTTAGCGAAAACTTTTCCGAGAATATGATTTCTTCGCCTATGGAAAATGGAGAGGAAATAAATATTCCACATACTTGTAAAGAAGTGCCGTTTCATTATTTTGATGAGTCTTCCTATCAAATGATCTGTGCCTATCAAAGGATTATTGTTCCAGATGAAAAATGGAAAGGAAAAAAACTTCTTTTGACCTTTGATGGAGTTGGCCATCAAAGTGAGGTTTTTTTAAACGGAAAGAAATTATATGAACACTTTTGTGGATATACTGCTTTTACAGTAGATATTACGAGTGAAATTCGTTTCGATGAAGATAACTTACTTACCGTAAGAGTAAATTCCAAAGAAGATATTGACCAGCCTCCATTTGGTTTTGTAATTGATTATATGACCTTTGGTGGTATTTATAGAGATGTATATTTGGATATTAAAGATCCAGTTTATATGAAGAATCTGTTTCTTATGCCTAAGGTAGATGATGGCGTATCTACCAGAGGAAAATCTGTGGAAGAAATTGCTTCTATGGAAGTAGCAGGACAGCTGAATACTGTGATTGATTTGTCAGATGAGGCAAAGGCATTAGCAGAAGAAAGAAGACTTAGTGTTCGTCAAACCCTAAATGACAAACAAATTTCTGAACAGCCTATGGCTGCAAAGGGACTTACAAAAACCTTAGCTGGAAACGTAAAGCTTTGGGATATTGAGAGCCCAACACTTTATCAGGTAACTACAGAGATTTTAGTGGACGGCGAAGTAAAAGATTCCAATATTTCCATGATTGGATTTCGTAACTCGGTGTTCAAAAAAGATGGTTATTATTTGAATGGCAGAAAAGTAAAACTTCGTGGATTAAACAGACATCAGTCTTATCCTTATGTGGGATATGCCATGCCAGAATCTATGCAACGGCAGGATGCAAGAATCTTAAAGAGAGAGTTAGGACTAAATGCAGTTCGTACTTCTCATTATCCGCAGTCTCATTACTTTATTGATGAGTGTGACCGATTAGGACTTTTAGTCTTTACAGAGATTCCAGGCTGGCAGCATATCGGTGGAAATCGGTGGAAAGATATTGCAGTTCGAAACACCAAAGACATGGTAGAGCAGTATAGAAATCATGCATCCATTATTCTTTGGGGCGTACGTATTAATGAATCTCAGGATGATGATGAATTTTATACACGTACCAATGAGGTGGCTCACAAATGTGATCCTACCAGACAAACGGGTGGAGTTCGCTGCTACAAGAAGATGAATCTTTTAGAAGATGTATATACCTACAATGACTTTGTACACAGTGGTAAAAATGAAGGCTGTGAGGCAAAGGAAAAGGTAACCAGTGATGTGGAAAAACCATATCTTATTTCAGAATATAATGGTCATATGTATCCTACAAAGAGCTTCGATTGGGAAGAACATCGTATGGAGCATACCCTTCGCCATGCAAGAGTATTAGAGTCTGTAAATTCTTATGAAGATATTGCAGGATCTTTTGCCTGGTGTATGTTTGACTATAACACTCACAAGGATTTCGGTTCTGGCGATCGTATTTGTTACCATGGAGTGATGGATATGTTCAGAAATCCCAAGATGGCAGCTGCTGTTTATGCAGCCCAGGGAAAAGATGAGGATGTATTGGAAATTACAACTTCCATGGACATTGGGGAACATCCAGCATCAGTTAGAGGAGATACTTATATTATTTCCAATGCGGATTCTGTTCGCATGTATAAGAACAATCTTTTGATTAAGGAATATGCAACTCACTCTGATTTGTTCCCACATTTAGAGCATGGGCCAGTCGTTATTGATGACTTAATTGGAGATGAGATGATGAAAAATGAAGGCTTTTCTGCAAAGCAAAATGAACTTGCAAAGATTTGCTTGAATGAAACAGCCATTCATGGTTATAAAATGTCTCCCAAAGTGGTATGGGCAGCACTTCGTTTGATTTTATTCCACCATATGTCCATGAATGATGCAGTGGGATTATTCCAAAAATATATCGGTGACTGGGGCGGGGAGTCCAAAACTTACCGATTTGATGCTATTAAAGATGGCAAGGTTGTAAAGTCAGTGGTGAAAAAACCAATGACAAAAGTTGTGCTTGGTATGGATGTTTCTTCCGACCAGCTCATTGAAACAAATACCTACGATGTGGCATCGGTTCGAATCGTTGCCTCCGAT
>JAIKXK010000091.1 GCA_024684155.1 Lachnospiraceae bacterium
TCTTCCGCAAAGCGAAGCTTTGAGTTTGTTCGAAAAGTAATTGAGGAGATTTAGGATTTCCTTTATACTTTAAGTGATATGAAAAGAAGGTAAAAGTTGGGAGGTATATTCTATGAGAATTGGACTTTTAACCAGTGGTGGAGATTGCCAGGCATTGAATGCAGCTATGCGTGGTGTAGTAAAGGGGTTGGCAAATAATGTAAATGATTTAGAGGTTTATGGATTCTTTAATGGATATAAAGGTCTTATTTACAGTGATTATCGTTTGCTTACAAGCAAAGATTTTTCCGGTATTTTAACAAAGGGTGGAACCATCCTTGGATCATCCCGTTGTCCATTTAAAGAAATGCGAATTCCGGATGAAAATGGTTTGGATAAAGTAGAAGCCATGAAGTCTACTTATTACAAATTAAACCTGGATTGTTTGGTTGTTCTAGGTGGAAACGGATCTCAGAAATCTGCCAACCTGCTTCGTGAAGAAGGCTTAAATGTCATTCATCTTCCAAAGACCATTGATAATGATATCTACGGAACAGATATGACCTTTGGTTTTTACAGTGCCATTGATGTAGCCTGTGATGCCATTGATCGAATTCATACAACAGCTGCTTCTCACAATCGAGTATTTATTGTGGAAGTTATGGGCCATAAGGTTGGATGGCTAACACTATATTCAGGAGTTGCTTCTGGTGCAGATATTATTTTGCTCCCGGAAATTCCATATGATGAGAAGTATATTATAGATGCCATTAACCGCCGTAATAAAGACGGAAAAGGTTTTACCATTATTGCCGTAGCAGAAGGTGCCATTTCGAAAAAAGAAGCAGAACTGACAAAGAAAGAATTAAAGAAGAAGCGTGAAAAGGAAGTACATCCTTCCGCTGCTTACCGTATTGCAAAACTGGTAGAAGAAAAAACCGGTGCAGAGGCTCGTGTAACTGTACCCGGACATACCCAGCGTGGCGGAAGCCCTTGCCCTTATGACAGAGCCTTATGTACCAGACTAGGTTCCGCTGCGGCCAAAGCAATTATTGAAAAAAAATATGGAAACATGGTAGCTCTCATTGATGGAGAGACAAAGCTGGTTCCACTAGAGGAAGTAGCCGGTAAACTTAAGGGTGTAGATCCTAAGTGCAAGATGATCAAAGAAGCAAAATTCATGGGAATCAGCTTCGGAGACGAATGATAAACTAAGGGAAAAGAGGACATTACATGTCTTATATGGCATTGTATCGAAAATTCCGACCACAGGAATTTTCGGAGGTAAAAGGTCAGGATCATATTGTGACCACATTAAAAAATCAAATAAAAACAGGTCGTATTGGACATGCCTATCTATTTACAGGAACAAGAGGAACAGGTAAAACTACCATGGCAAAGTTATTTGCCAAGGCGGTAAACTGTGAAAATCCCTTAGAGGATGGAAGCCCCTGCGGAGAATGTCCTTGTTGTAAGGCTGCCAATGAAGGAAATTCCTTCAATGTTATCGAATTGGATGCTGCAGCCCACAACGGTGTAGATGATATTCGACAGATTATTGAAGAAGTAGAATATCCGCCTACCCAGGGAAAATACAAAGTATATATCGTGGATGAGGTACATGAACTTTCTGGTTCCGCCTTCAATGCTTTTTTAAAGACTTTGGAGGAGCCACCAGCTTATGTTATCTTTATTCTAGCAACCACAGAGGTGCATAAAATTCCAATTACCATTATGTCCCGTGTGCAGCGTTATGATTTCCGACGAATTACCATTGATACCATAGCGGCAAGACTCCGGGAACTTTGCGATGCAGAAGGTGTTACAGTAGACGACAAGGCGCTTACCTATATTGCAAAGGTTGGAGATGGATCCATGCGTGATTCTATCTCTCTTTTGGATCAATGTATTGCCTTTTATATTGGGGAAGAATTAACCTACGACAAGGTATTAAAAACCTTAGGTGCTGTTGATACAGAAATTTTTTCCAAATTACTGCGAGCGGTGATTTCTCACAATGCCAATGAAGCGATTGCCATTATTGAAGAAGTGGTGGTACTAGGTCGTGAACTGGAACAGTTCGTTATGGATTTTATTTGGTATTTAAGAAATCTTATGCTACTATCTAGTGGCGAAAATATGGAAGATGCTTTGGATATGTCTTCGGAAAATTTAGCATTATTAAAAGAAGAATCTTCCATGGTTGAACTAGATATTATTCTTCGCTACATTCGAATCATGTCAGAGACTTTGGGACAGATGAAGTATTCTTCTCAAAAGAGAGTACTTTTAGAAATTGCAATTGTAAAGCTTTGTGCCCCACAGACATCTGATGATTTTGGTGCTATCCTGGATCGATTAAATGCCTTAGAAACAAAAATGGAAGAGGGGGTTCCTATGGTGGCAGCAGCTGCTATGGCGCCTACTGCAACAGCTAGTGGAGAACCTATTAAAAAGAAAGAATTTCCAAAGGCAGTTCCGGAAGAGGTACAGCAAACCCTAAAGCGTTGGAAACAATATTTGGCAGAATTGGATAATCGACTGGTAAAAACCGCTTTGGTAAAGGCAAAGCCTACGGTGGAAGAGGATGGATCCTTTGTCATCGTCTTTGATGCCCATGATACGGTACAAAAAACAGGGTATGAGACTTGTACAAATTATGAAGGTGAAATAAAAACCAGCTTAAATGAGTTTATGCAGTTACAGATTCCACTAAAACTTGTATTAAATAATACAGGTGTAAGTAGTGATCGAATTTATCCTGATGCATTATCGCATTTTGCAGAAGTAAACGATGTTAAAATTGATATAGAAGATTTTTAAGGAGGAATGAAAAAATGGCAAAAAGAGGAGGATTTCCCGGAGGAATGGGAATGCCTGGAAATATGAATAATCTGATGAAACAGGCACAGAAGATGCAGCGTCAGATGGAAGAAAGCCAGAAAGAATTAGAAACAAAAGAAGTAACTGCAGCAGCAGGAGGTGGAGCTGTAAAGGTTACCGTATCCGGTAAAAAGGAAGTTACAAAAGTAGAATTACAGGAAGAAGTAGTAGATCCGGAAGATATTGAAATGCTTCAGGATTTAATTATGGCAGCAACCAATGAAGCCCTTCGTCAAATCGAAGAAATGTCTCAGGCTCAGATGTCTCAGATTACAGGCGGACTTGGTGGTTTAATGTAAGGAGTTATTTGTGGAGTATTATAG
>JAIKXK010000112.1 GCA_024684155.1 Lachnospiraceae bacterium
TATGCATCATGTCACAATGCCATAGCTGCCTCTTCTTACGCTACATATGAAGTAACTATTTCTGACAATGGCTTAGGTATGTCAAAGGAATATGTACAAAAAATATTTACTCCTTTTGAGAAAGAAAAATCCTCTACTGACAGCCAGACATCAGGTGCTGGCATTGGTTTATCCGTAGTCAAACAATTAGTGGATCTTATGGGTGGAACTATTGTAGTTGATTCAAAAATAGATTTTGGTACAACCATAAAAATTAGTCTTCCAATTCGTGTCGTTAAAAAGAATGCAGAAAATTCCAGAGTTTTAATTGTTGAGGATATAGAAAATAATCAGATTCTATTACAAACAGTTTTAGAGGATGCTGGATTTCTTACAGAAATTGCCATGAACGGCCAAGAAGCCCTAGATGTAATAAAAACTAAGCCGAATAATTATTATGATTTGATATTAATGGATATTCAAATGCCTGTTTTAAATGGATATGATGCCACAAAAATGATTCGTTCCCTAGATCGAGTAGACGTAAAAACACTACCAATCTTAGCACTAAGTGCTAATGGTAGAGATGAAGATCGTATTCGTTCCTTAGAAAGTGGAATGGATGAACACATAGTAAAACCTTTTGAACCTGATGATTTGATTTCAACCATTGAGTTTTATATTTCTGAAAATAAAAAATAACAATAAAAAATGCTGTACGGCTAATCCGTACAGCATTTTAATTTTTAACTATCTATTAGTATGCAACGCCCTGAGCAATCATTGCATCAGCAACCTTTTCAAATCCGGCAATATTAGCACCAGCTACAAGGTTTCCTTCACAACCATACTTCTTAGCAGCATCATCACATGCATGGAAGATGTTAACCATAATTCCCTGAAGCTTTCCATCAACTTCTTCAAAGGTCCAATGAAGTCTTTCAGAGTTCTGACTCATTTCAAGTGCTGAAGTTGCAACACCACCAGCATTTGAAGCCTTAGCAGGAGCAAATAAAATACCATTAGATTGGAATAAAGCAACTGCTTCAGGAGTAGAAGGCATGTTTGCACCTTCTGCTACAGCCTTAACACCATTAGCAATTAAAGCCTTAGCGCCATTTTCATCAAGTTCGTTCTGAGTTGCACAAGGAAGAGCGATATCACACTTAACTGTCCAAATATCACGACATCCTTCTGTATAAGTAGATCCAGGAACACGGTCAACATATTCTTTAATACGTCCACGTTCAACTTCCTTGATCTGTTTTACTACATCAAGATTAATTCCGTTAGGATCATAGATATATCCGTTAGAATCTGACATAGCTACTACCTTACCGCCAAGTTCAGTAGCCTTCTGGTTAGCATAAATTGCAACGTTACCAGAACCGGAAATAACAACTGTCTTACCCTTGAAGCTGTCGTTTGCCATACATTTCAACATTTCTTCTGTATAGTAGCAAAGACCATATCCTGTAGCTTCTGTACGTGCTAAGGATCCGCCGTATGTTAAACCTTTTCCTGTAAGAACTCCTGTAAATTCATTACGAAGTCTCTTGTACTGTCCGTAAAGGTAACCAATTTCACGACCACCTACACCGATATCACCGGCAGGAACGTCAGTATCAGCACCAATATGTTTTGCAAGTTCTGTCATAAAGCTCTGGCAGAAACGCATAATTTCTCTATCTGATTTTCCCTTAGGATCGAAATCAGAACCACCTTTACCACCACCGATAGGAAGTCCTGTAAGTGAGTTCTTAAAAATCTGCTCAAATCCTAAGAACTTAATTACTGATAAGTTTACGGAAGGATGAAGTCTTAAACCACCCTTATAAGGTCCAATTGCTGAGTTGAACTGTACTCTATATCCACGGTTAACCTGAACTTTACCATTATCATCTACCCATGAAACTCTGAACATGATAATTCTCTCAGGTTCAACGATACGTTCAATAACACCTTCCTCTTCTAACTTAGGATTCTGTTCTACAACTGGCTCTAAAGATTCTAATACTTCGTAAGCAGCCTGTAAAAATTCCTTCTGCTCACCGTTTCTTTCAACAAGTCCGTCGTACACTCTCTGTAAATAACTACTTTTGAATGCCATCTTAATTCTCCTTCCAAATTATGTTTTTGTATCTTTTTTCCTTAGGTTTTTAACACCATGGATAATTATACATATGTAAGAAGGGATGCGCAAGGGGAATTTGAATTTTTTTCAACTTAAAATTGCATTTTCATCTCTTTTAAATTATTTTGATGAATAATATTCACTAAAAATGAAATTTTTGCTTTAAAAAAATTCATTTTAAATTGAATAAGTATAAATCACATAAAAATAGACCTTCAGTCCTACGACTGAAGGTCTAACGATGAATTAGTTTGCTTTTTCAATAACAGAAATTACTTTCTTAGGACACTTCTGTGCACAAATAGTACATCCAATACACTTATCCTGATCGATATAAGCAATATTATTTTCTACATGAATTGCATCTTTTGGACAATTCTTTTCACAGATGCCACAGCCAATACATCCTGACTGGCAAACATCCATAACGGCTTTTCCTTTTTCCTGTGATTTACATGCTACTGCAACTGTTTTTCTAACAGGATAAGGGACAAGTTCAATCATGTTTCTAGGGCAGGCGTCAATACATTTCCCGCAGGCCTTACAAGCTTCCTTATCAACCTGTGCAATTCCATCAACAATATGAATCGCATCAAAAGGACAAGCCTTTACACAATCTCCAAAGCCAAGACATCCATAACTACAAGCTTTTGGACCACCACCTGGTACAAATGCCATAGCAGAACAACTGGTAATACCAGTATATTCATAATTATCTTTTGCTTTATCACAGGTTCCTGAACATTTTACAAAGGCCATCATACGAGTACCTGCTTCTGCAGAAACCCCCATAATTTCTCCAACCTTTGCTGCTACAGGATCACCACCAACAGGGCACTGATTTACAGGTGCTTCTCCCTTTACAATGGCAGCAGCTAAGCCAGAACATCCAGCATATCCACAACCACCACAGTTATTTCCAGGAAGAACATCTAATATAGCAGTTTCTCTTTCATCTACTTCTACTTTAAATTTTTCAGAAGAAAAGCAGAGGAAAAATCCAATCAGGCAACCGGTTACCCCAACGATTACCATTGCTAATATAACTCCAGTTATACTCATACGTTTGCTCCTCCCTTAAATTACACCTGAGAAACCAAAGAAGGCCATTGCCATTAATCCTGCAGTAACAAGAACAATAGCGGAACCCTTAAATGGTCCTGGGATATCGTTATACTCTATTTTTTCACGAATACCTGCCATAATTACAATGGCGATGGTAAATCCAACGGCAGTAGCAAAACCATTTACTACAGACTCTAATACATTGTATCCATCAGATACATTGTTTAAAGCTACACCAAGTACTGCGCAGTTAGTAGTAATTAAAGGTAAAAATACACCTAATGACTTATATAAAGAAGGTACATTTTTACGAAGGAACATTTCAACGAACTGTACCAGTGCTGCAATTACTAAAATAAACACTATGGTTTGTAAGTAATCGAGCCCGGTTGGTCCTAAAATAAATTTGTAAATAACACTGGTTACAAAACTTGCAATCGTAATAACGAAAATTACAGCGCCGCCCATTCCTGCAGCTGTTTCTGTTTTTTTAGAAACTCCAAGGAAAGGACAAAGTCCTAAGAACTGGCTGAGTACAACGTTATTAACAATTGAAGATGAAATTAAAATAATCAATAATGTTTTCATTTGTACTCCTCCTACTCTTTCTCACTTTTTTCAGTTGTTGCCTGAATTTCTTCCATAGATTTTCCACTACACATAGATGCAAAACCACATCCCTGGCAGCCTTCACCTAAGCAACCCTGAGCAGCTGGCAATGGTTTACCCTTTTCTTCTGATTTCTTACGAACTACGTTCATAACAGCCACAAGAATTGATAGAACAAAGAATGCACCAGGTGCTAATACAAAAATCGAAATAGGAGTATAACCAGCCTGACCGGTAGATGCGTCAGCTAATGGTAAAATCTGCTTACCAAATGCCTGGCCTGCACCTAAGATTTCACGAACCAAACCGATAATAGTTAAACTCATGGTAAAACCAAGTCCCATTCCTATTCCATCAAATAAAGAAGGAATTGGAGGATTTTTAGAAGCATAACTTTCTGCACGTCCTAAAATAATACAGTTTACTACGATCAATGGAATATAGATTCCAAGGGAAGCGTATAAAGAAGGAACAAATCCCTGAACTAAAAACTGTACGATAGTAACAAAGGATGCTACTACAACAATAAATGCTGGCATACGAACTCTATCAGGAATAATATTTCTTAAAGCAGAAATAATAAGGTTTGACAAAGCAAGTACCACGGTAGATGAAAGCCCCATACCAAGTCCATTAATAGCTGAAGTTGTTACAGCTAAAGTAGGACACATACCAAGCATCAAGATAAAGGTAGGATTTTCTTTAATAATACCGTTGTATAAACGTTCTGTAATCTTATTCATTTGAAGCACCTCCTACTAATGACTGATAGTAAACGATGCCTGCATCAACACCATAGGTCATAGCCTTAGATGTAATTGTTGCACCGGAAATAGCCTGAATTTCCGTATCGGAAGCCGGGCTGGATTTGGTTACTTCAAAAATTGCAGCTACTTTATTTACAAACTGAGAATAGAATCCTTCTTCTTTTGCCTTCATACCAAGACCTGCAGTTTCAGAAATATCTGTAATAGAATATCCATTTAAGGTACCATCATTTGTAATACCCATAGAAAATGTAATATCTCCGCCATATCCAGCATGACTTGTTACAGTAATTACATACCCTAAGGTATTTCCATCTGCATCTTTTGCATCAAGACATGCAATAATATCATCATCCTCATATCCTTGTTCATGAACATATGTAGAGGCTGTTTCTGAATCAAATCCTTCTGTTTCTACAAAGCTTGCTGCTTCTGAAAATACAGTTTCATAGGCAGCTTGCGTAGCTGCTTCCTGTGCTTTTGCAATAGGATCTTTTGTAATTTCGTATACTAATCCAAGTAATACACCGGCTACTAAGGTAATTACCGCAAGGATAAGAGCGTCTTTTACTAATGATTTATTCATTTACTTCTCTCCTCCTTTCCCTTCTCTTACAATACCGAATGCTCTAGGAATTGTAATCTTTTCAATCAAAGGAACTAAAAGGTTTGAGAAAATAATTGCATAAGAAACACCTTCTGCACTGGCTCCAAAATAACGGAAAATACCAGTAAGAATACCTAAGCAAATACCAAATAATATTTTACCCATAGGTGTAATTGGTGAAGTGACATAGTCTGTTGCCATAAAGAAAGCACCAAGAATTAAACCACCACCACAGATTTCAGCAATTAAGAAATTCATATCTAATCCATGTCCACCGAATAAAACGGTAAATACAGCAAAGGTTAAGATATAGGTACCTGGAATACGGAGATCAATTACGCCCATTAATAATAGGAAAATTGCACCTATTAAAAGAGCAATTACTGATGTCTCACCAATAGTACCTGGAATATTACCAATTAACATACGTAAGGTATCAACAGAACCACCTGCTTTTAATGTTGCAAGAGGAGTTGCACCAGAGAATGTATCCGCATATCCTGCATAATCACTAAAGTCTGTCATTGCACCAGTAAAGGAAAGTACTAAAAATACTCTTCCTCCAAGAGCTGGGTTCATAAAGTTTTGTCCTAAACCACCAAACAAACATTTTACTACAACAATAGCAAATACAGATCCAAGAACTGCCATCCACCAAGGAAGGGAGCTTGGAAGGTTTAGCGCAAGTAAAAGTCCAGTTACAACAGCAGATAAATCTAAAACCGTATTCTTTTTATGAACAATACGGTCGAATACGTATTCTGCAGCTACTGCACTAAGTACACTTACCAAAACTAAAACTAATGCTTTAAAGCCAAAATTATAAATACCGAAGAATGTAGCCGGTAAAAGTGAAATGACTACATAAAGCATAATACGTTGTGTATCATCTTTCGCACGTACATGAGGCGAAGATGTTACGTTTAATAAATTACTCATCTTTCACACCTCTTTCTATTTCTTTCTCTTATCAGCTAAAATTTGTTTTTTCATTGTTTTAATTGATTGTGCTAAATGGCGACGAGCTGGACAGCCAAAGCTACAGCTTCCACATTCTACACATTCAAGTCCATACCATTTTTCAAAGTCAGCCTTTAATCCTCTTTCTGCAAAATCAGCAAGTTTAGAAGGAACAAGCTGTTCAGGGCATGCTTCTACGCATCGACCACAGTTAATACAAGCTGTAGTTTCATACATCGATGCCTCATCCACTGTTAAGCACAATAATGCTGATGTGGTCTTTGTAGTTGGAATATTCGTATCAAATAAAGAAAATCCCATCATTGGACCACCTGAAATTAACTTCTTTGCAGGCTGTGCTAATCCGCCAGCTGCTTCTAATAATTCTGCATAGTTGGTACCAATACAAATAGAAAAGTTTCTTGGATCTGCTACAGCATCACCTGTAACAGTAAAGATACGATTCATTAAAGGTTTTCCAAAACGAACACCATTATAAATAGCAACTAATGTTTCTACGTTATCCACGATACATCCTGCATCTGCCGGAAGCATCTTAGCGTTAATATCACGTCCTGTAACAGCATGAATTAACTGGCGCTCACCGCCCTGTGGATACTTTGTCATCAGAGGTTGAACTGACATACGAGGTTCATTTTTTGTAAGTTCTGATAATTTTTGAATACAATCAGGCTTATTATCCTCGATACCAAATACACCCTTTGCTGAAGGAAACAGTTGTAATACAATACGCATACCTTCTATTAATTTCTCAGGTTCTTCCACCATTCTTCTGTAATCAGAGGTTAAATAAGGTTCGCACTCTGCACAGTTTGCAATGATGTACTCAATCTTATCTGGTTCTTTTGGTGATAATTTAACATGAGTAGGGAAACCTGCTCCACCCATACCAACGACACCGGCTTCTTTAATGAGATTAATAATTTCTTCATTGGATAGTGCCGAAACATCTTCGTGTTCTGTAAAACCACACTCCATCATATTACCATCACTTTCGATAACAATGGAGTTTACCATATCACCAACAGCTACTCGTCTTTTTTCAATGGCTTTAACGGTTCCTGACACAGATGAGAAAATAGGGGAAGAAACAAATCCTCCTGCTTCTGCAATTTTCTGTCCACGAAGTACCGAATCGCCTACTGAAACTACTGGTGTAGCTGGTGCGCCGATGTGCTGTGACAAAGGAAATACTAACTCTCCCTGAGGCATCAGCTCTTTCACCGGCTTAGACTTTGACAGTTCTTTTCCATCGTAGGGATGGACACCGCCTTTAAACGTCCTAAGGCCCATAACCAAATACTCCTCACTTTCTTCCCTAATAGGGTTTTTCATACAATTTAAACAAAACAATAACCTTTGTGGCATTGCCTCACCTAATAAATTATAACACTTATTCATAATTTCAAAGCGCAAAATTCCCCGAATATTGTATATTTTTACGAACTATCCAGTAAAGCTGTTAGTTATATCTAACATTTATTTACCAAATCATTGAAAATAGGTATAATGTAAATTATGAAGATACAAGATTATACTTTTCAAATAAATGAATTCTCGATTCATCATTTAGATGATCTTTTACCAGAAGATTCTCTATTATTTGATATAGAAACTACCGGCTTCAAAGCTGACTATCAAACCATATATTTAATAGGAATTGGGTTTCGCAAAAAAAGCACGATAACCATTCGCCTGTTATATGCTAGAACAAAAGAAGAAGAAATTGAAATTTTAGAAGAATTTGAGCAAACATGTTTCAATTACAATCGACTTATCTCTTTTAATGGTGATATGTTTGATCTTCCTTTTATAACAAAACGTTGCAAAAAATTAGGAATATCTTGCAGCTTTTTAAATCTTTCTTCCCTGGATTTATTTAAGGTTGCAAAAAAGTACAAGTCCTACTTAAATTTAGAACATTATAAGCAAAAGGATTTAGAAAACTATTTTGGGATATTTCGGGAAGATCAATACAATGGAGGACACTTAATCGAGTTATATAAGAAACAGACACTTATGCCAGATGCATCAGAGGAAGAATTATTATTTTTACACAATATGGAAGATGTAAAAGGAATGATTTATCTTCTTCAGCTTATGGACTTCTCTATAATTAAGAATCATAATTACTCTTTAACAAGCTTTGAATTTCATAGAGATGAAATCCATTTGACTTTATTATTACCTGCACCTTCTAATTTGTGTTTAAAGGTAATGAGAGAAAATGCATTTATATATCTAAAAAACGATACACTTACAGTTACTCTTTCTTGTTTTGTTGGGAAATTAAAGTACTTTTATCCAGATTATAAAAATTATGTATACGTTGCTGATGAAAATTTATTATTACCAAAATCTCTTGCTTCTACCATTGCAAAAGATCGAATTCAAAAAGCCACGAAACAACAATGTTTTATAGAAAAGGAAGGGGTCTTTTTAAGAGATACTATGAATCTTGACGAACGACACTTTAAAGCAGAATATGAAGACAAAACATCCTATGTTGAAATCAATCCAACTACTTTATCAGAGAATTTTTTAGTTGCATATGTAAGAAGTCTTCTTTAAATCTTTCCATTTCTGCTAATTTTTGCTTTAAAATTTCAATTAATAAGGAAGGCTTCTAACTTACTGTCCGATAAAACGTACACAAAATAATGCATAATAAAATCAACTTAAACATAAAGGAGGTTTTATTATGAAAGGATACAATACAGAATCCGGTTATATGGGCTGGGTAAATGGAATTTATATGTTATTTTCCTGTGAGGAGGACTACTTAGAATATGTTGCAGCATAAAAAATAGGCGAAACCCAATTTGAGTTTCGCCTATTTCATTCTATTATTTTGCTTCTTTCTGATAGAAGAATGAGCTTCTTCTCTTATAGCCTAAATTCTTATAGTCCATAATCTGCTCTGTACTTCCAATAAACAAAATTCCATCATCTACTAAGGAATCAGAGAACTTCTGATATACATCATGCTTTGCTTCTTCAGTAAAATAAATCAAAACATTTCGACAAACAATTAAATGACATCCATCTAAATATTTATCTCTTAACAAGTTATGCTCTTTAAAAGTAACCTGTCTTTTGATTTCGTCTGAAATCTGATAAGACTGCCCAATCTTTGTAAAGTATTTTTTCTTGTATTCATCAGGAACACCTTCAATACTTTTTTCTGAGTATAAACCTGTTTTCGCCTGAGCAATTACCTGCTTATCTAAATCTGTTGCAGTAATGTGAATATTTTTCACATCTATATACTTTGATAAAGCCATAACTAAAGAGTAAGGCTCATCACCAGTTGAGCAGGCAGCGCTCCATACCTTTAAGTTCTTTCCATACTTTTGAATTAATTCAGGCAAATAATCTTTTAATAATAACTCCCACTGTTCTGGATTTCTATAGAACTCAGAAACATTAATGGTAAGGAAGTTAATAAATTCATCAAAAGCATCCTTATTCGATTTTAATAATTTAATGTACTCATCATAGCTTTTACATTCACGTTTAGAAACCAAAGAATCAATACGACGACGCATCTGTTTTTCTTTGTATGCATTTAAATCAATTTTTGTAAGAGCAAGTACATCTGCTTTTAGCTTTTCGTAATTATCCATATCGGATTCCCCCAAATCCTTTTTATTCTTCAGTAGCTTCAGCTACTGCATCAATATCAACATCGCTAACTTCTTCATCAGATTCTTCTGGAGCGACTAAAGCTTTAACTGAAAGAGAAATCTTATGTTCATCCTCACGGAATTCCACAATCTTAGCTTCTACTTCCTGACCAACCTTTAATACATCTGAAGGCTTTTCAATATGTTCCTTAGCGATCTGAGAAACATGAAGTAATGCATCAACACCAGGTGCTAACTCAACGAAGGCACCAAAGTCAGTCATACGAGCA
>JAIKXK010000119.1 GCA_024684155.1 Lachnospiraceae bacterium
TCTTGCTGTAGGTAACCATTTCTTTAGCCATATCTGTATCACGGATACGAGATTCAGCTGAAGAAGTGTTTTCAGAAGTTGTATCTAAGTTCGCAATTGTGTGCTCAAGACGATTCTGAATAGCACCAAGTTTAGATCTCTCTGTAGAAACAGTATCAATAGCTGCCTGAACCTTTGACATTGTTGTTCCTGCTGATGTAAAGCTAGATACTCCTAAGCCTGATACCTGAAGTGATGTAGCTGACATACTACTAATAGAAATAGAGATGTTCTGTCCAGATAATGCACCAACCTGAAGGTTCTTGTTTGTAAAGTTTCCATCTAACAAGTTCATTGTGTTGAACTGTGTTGTAGAAGATACACGAGTAATTTCAGATGCTAACTGATCGATTTCCTGCTTGATAGCTGTTCTATCTACAGAAGTATTTGTATCGTTAGCTGCCTGAGTAGCTAACTCATTCATTCTCTGTAAGATAGAGTGTACTTCATTTAAAGCACCTTCAGCTGTCTGTACTACTGAAATACCATCAGATGCGTTTGTAGATGCACGGTCAAGACCACGAATCTGGCTACGCATTTTTTCTGAAATAGATAATCCTGCTGCATCATCTGCTGCACGGTTAATCTTGTAACCACTTGATAACTTTTCTGTTGATTTTGCCTGAGCGTTCGATGTAATACCTAACTGTCTGTTGGTATTAGCTGCTTGCATGTTATGCTGTACTACCATAATTAATTCCTCCTTGAATATACTGTAACATCCATGTTACATTTGCTTATTAATGGTTGTTTTTTTGTAAACCCGCACCGCCTGACCGTACGCCTCATTTGGATTGGGAATACTTACGTATTTATCTTTACACCTATAGTATCGGAAGTAATTTCCAAATACTTTAGAGTAAATTCAAAAATTATTAATTTTTTTGATCCAAAAACTGTGGATCATAATAATTGGCCTTGGTCATATTCTTATAATATGTGTTGACCTTATCCTTACTTTGGCGAACTCTTTGAACCTGTTTTCGAACGCCAGAGAATTTGTTCTTTGCAAGAGTGTAGTTTTCTTTTTCCTGAGCCTGAACCTTGGAACTTAAGTCTGTAATCTCGCGAATCAAATCCTGCATCAATTTAATTTCAGAAGCATACTTCTCACGATTAGAATCCAGTTCTTCTGAAACCTTTTTAAATACTTCATCAAATCCGTCATCCAGTTTTGTAATCTTTTGAACCAGAGCATCCTTTGAAGATACGTTTCGATCGAACTCATCTACAGGAGAAGTTTTATCTTCTAATATATCTTTTTGTTCAATATTTAACTGAACAATTTCTTTCAAAATTTCAACTTTTTTCTCCAAGCTTTCCCGGAGAAGAATAATATAATTTTCTTCCATAATACCTCGTTATAAATCTGTGTGAGTATTTATATTATATCACGATTTATCCTACTTTGGTACCATTTGCTGTGCGAACCATAACCTCTTTCCACGTATCTCTCATGGTACGAAGGTGGCCTAACACTTCTTCTAAAATTTCTGGGTCCTTTGTTACATTTGCCTCTAATAATCTCTGGCGAATGTACTTATATACATTATCAAAATCTTCCGCAATTGCATATTTACGATTTAATGTAATCTGGAATTCTTCAATAATTCGATCTGTCTTTCTGATATTATTGTGAGCTTTTTCAATATCTTTTTTCTCACAGGCAACAATTGCTATATTACAAAATTTAATTGCTCCTTCGTAAAGCATAAGGGTAAGCTCTGCCGGAGAAGCGGTCATTATCTTATTATTCGCATAAGCAGCGTATCCGTTTTGTGGTGCCATACTCTCTCGCTCCTTTCAAACATCCGTGTTTGTTTTTCACTTTAGTTATCGTCTCGCGAGAGGTAAAAAATTACCCCTCGCAGAAACGTTTTTATGATCCTAGTAATCCTGACAAAGCACTACTGTTTGACTGTAATGTAGCTAAAGCTTTCTCCATTGCGGTAAACTGCTGGTAATATCTGTCTTCCATTTCAGCAAGTCGGTCTTCCCATGTAGAAATCAAATCGGTGTAATCACTATATTCGTTTGCCATTTCTTTATCATTATAGATAGTATAGGCACTGCTAAGTGAAGTAGACTTCATTTGATTTCCAAGATTTGTATATAAATCATTGGTTACATTTTTCATAAGTTCAATGACTGCATCCGGATCTTCGTTGATTGCAGCTTTTAACTTGTCAGCATTTGCTGAGGTGTAACTATCATCCTCATCACCATCAATATGGTATGCATACTGTTCATCCGCATCAGCAGTAAAGTAACCTAAGGTACTAATACCAAAGCTGCCTAAGCTATAGTTTGAACCATTAATGGTATAGGTCTTAGACATAGAATTTGACATTACATTTAAAATATTTCCAATGGTAGAATCTCTACGAAGTAAAGAGTCTTTAATCTTTGCTTCCCACTTTTCTACCTGAGTGTCTGTCATTTCTGCTTTTTCATCATCAGTCAAAGGTTCATAGCCCTTTGCCGAGTCAGCATTATACGCTCCCTGTAAATAATTTACAACCTCATTATACTGAGTAAAGAAATCTTTAATGGTATCGTAAATTCCATCTACGTCTGTTGCGGTAGTAATGGTAATTTCATCGTCACCAGTTTCACCTGTTGCATTAATGGTAAGACCATTCACCGTAAAACTATTGGTAGCGCTTTCAAAATCTGCTCCATTTAAGGTAATGGATGCGTTTTCCCCTTCTACCCGGGCTGCAGAAGAATTTAAGTAGGTTGTCTTTAATGCAGTATATTCATCTGATGATGTATCAATTCCCTGGTCTGAAGCATAACTTTTCAAAAGATCTGTGGTTACAAGACCAAGAGAAGATAATGCCTTTAATCCATTTTCATCAGATGCACTTAAAGAAAAGTCATTGTCAGCGCCGGTATCTGATGAACTTACAAAGATTCGTTTATTTGTAGCGTCAAAGCTAGCTGTAACGCCTGCATCATTTAACTGGCTAACAAAATCACTGATGGTAGTGGTGCTATCTACAGAAATACTAGTTCCATTAATATCAATAGTTCCGCTTCCATTTGATGTATTATATCCAAGGTCTGCTAAAGTAGAAGAACTCGTAATATCTGAGCCGAGTTCTCCACCGGTTAAATATCCTGCAGTTGCAAGATTGTTGATTTTTAAGGTCTGTGTTCCATTAATTGCAGAACTTGATGCAGTAATGGATGCCTTGGTGCTATCTGAAACTGTAGTCTTTTTCAGACTATATGCAGCTGTAAAACGAAGTTTGTTCATACTGGTGTATAAGTCATACACCTTTGTATTTGCTGCCTTATAAGCATCTGCCTTCCAAGATAACTTGGTCTGGGCTTTTACATATTTATCTCTTTTCGTGGCATAAGATGATACTAATGCCGATACGATAGACTCTGTATCTAAACCAGAGTTCATACCTGATATTCGAATTGCCATGGTATTTCCTCCTATCTCTTTTCGTCAACTAAAAGTCCTGCCATCTCCCAGGCCTTGGCAATTAAGTCCAAAGTCTTTTCCGGTGGCAATTCTTTTATTACTTCTTTGGTATCTTTGTCCACAATCTTAATTGTGACACGATTTGTTGCATCATGAAATCCAAAGATTGCTTCTGTTCCCTGCGCATTCTTATTAATCTCAGATACAGCTTTTTTAAGCTGATCCTGAGAAGGTTCTCTTTCACTTTCAGTTTCTAAGGATGTAACCGCGCTGGTAACTTTGTTGACCTCGCTGGATAAGCTTTGAGAATCCGCTCCGCTTGTTTCTGGTGCCGGAGCCGGTGCCGGATTGGATTTCGCCACCGAACTTCCCTGTTCAGGTCGGGATATTCCGTAATTTGATTTAATTTCCATAACTTACACCTCCGTGTGCCTGCTGCCTTTTGGGCAGGGGTAATTAAAGAATCTGCTACTTCTATTCTTTGTATCGACACTTCATCTAAAAACTTTATAGGCAAATTTAAAAAAAATTGTAATTTTTCTGAAAATAAGGAAAAGGCATCCCGCCCGGAATGCCTTTTATCACGTAATGTCATTTTAGAAAAGATTTTTTAAAGCTTCCAAACTGTCAGCGTTCATGGATTCTTTGTTCTCTTCCTGAATCTGTAAGTATACTTCCTTACGATATACTGGAACTTCCTTTGGAGCGGAAATACCAATCTTTACCTGATCACCGCGAACTTCAAGGATGGTGATTTCGGTATTGTTGTTAATCATTAGGGATTCACCCTTTTTTCTGGTTAATGCCAACATACTTATTCACCTGCCT
>JAIKXK010000130.1 GCA_024684155.1 Lachnospiraceae bacterium
TGACCAACCAGGTCTATTGAATTGAATACCTACATGATGACATATTATTCCTCCATTTGTTTTATATACTTTTACACCTCGTCTAGTAAAAGCGTTTACAACCATTTGTAAAGGATGATCTGAGTTTTTTCCAACAGAACAAAAACCTGTTTTTGTGGGAGTTGATTCTTTTGATATAGTCTTTCCCACTAACTTATCCAAAAGTGATGGAGAAATATTATGTCGTCCACCATGATGAGGAATTTGTATAAAGTTTACTTTTTCTTTTATAGAAAAACCATTACCTTCTGTCAAATGAATTGAATTAGATAAAGCTCTAATTCCAGCATCGCCTGTTAGAAGAAAACAATTTGTATCATCATAATCACAACCAAGACAGACAACAGACATTTCATTTTCAGCAGATGTTGTAACATCTTCTCTTAAATATTCTGTAGTCCATGATTCTATAAGATTTCTTATATAACGCTTTACTCTTGATAATAAACTTTCATATGATCTGATGCTATCTTCTGTTAAAGGTGTTTTTTGTGATTCTTTTAATAACTCTAAGTAAAATTCTTTTGAAGGTGATATAATTCCCATCTCGTCAGATACAAGAGTACCTTCAAAAGCCTCACAAATTTCAATGTCCTTATTATTTGCAATTTCTTCTAAATCTGATATATAACTGTAAGATTCACGTAGTCGTTTTTCTAAGCTCTCTTTTGTTATTCTACCATCATCAATGTAAGGGAATAATTCATCAATATATAACCATGGTCTATTCATATAAAGTTTCTTAACTTTATAATTCTCAAGAATATGTTTTAAACCCGAGGAATGATCCATATCAGAATGAGAACAAACGACAAAATCTATACTATCCTTTGATGGAGTCAAAAAGTAATCATCAAGAAAAGAACCGAGGCCCTCACCATATTTTTGGTTTCCGCCATCATAAACTCCTATGGTTGTTGTCTTACCTTGATCTTCCCATCGTAAGGCTATTGCATCTGCATCTTTTGTTTCTTCGGATATACCAATAAAATTAATTTCATATCCCATAAAACCTCTCCTTATATAATTTTATATTCTTAAAGATACTAATAATATATAAGGAAAGACAAATTTTTTTTACAATTCTCCTCTAAATGCTCTTGCTAGGATAGATTTCTTTAGAAGGTCTATTTGTTCTAAGATTTGTTCGGCGGCGAATTTCGCTGCGCTTTCTTTTTCTAGGACAGTGTCGAGGATGCGGACGATTTCTTGTTGTTCAGGTAAAGATGGCAAATCTATTGTCCATTTGCTTATCATTGTTGCACTATAATTTAACTGATTTCCACCGACTGCTTTTTCTCTGAAGGTCCAGTAATTACGCATAAAGTAATAAAATAAATATCGATTAAACAATGCTGTATCTGGTTGTAATACACAAACAGCTTGATTTGTCGTTGTTGGAATTTTCAAGATACCTGCTTTGCCTCTTGTTACTCCCATTCCATACATTGCAATTACGACTGATTCAGCAGGATATATTTTTGCTGAACTATTTTTCATACCTTCCTGTGTGATTTTTTCTTCAACTTCATAAATATCATTCCAATCGATTTCACCTGTTTTTAACCAGGGTATATCACCATTGTCATAATATTCTGGATGACTTTTTGAAGGAGTTCCTCCGGAACCTAATTTACAACACTCACCAATAGATTTCTCTTTCCACGAATCATCAGATACACCATTTTCTTTACGCCATTTTGCGGTGAGATTACCGGTGAATGCCTGATGGAGAATGGCAGCTTTTCGGGTTTCGAAACAGTCTACTACGTTTTGGGCTTTTTCTTTTGCTTTGTCCAGTTTTGCAAACATGCTTTCTATGCGGTTTACGATGCGCTGTTGTTCAGAAATTGGAGGAAGTGGAAAATGTAATTTTTGTAAAGAAGTTGATGACAAATGCTTTACTGTTACACTTGGAGTTGCATCATTAATCTGTTTAAGAGGAATAGGTAAATAGTAATACAAAAATGATTCA
>JAIKXK010000206.1 GCA_024684155.1 Lachnospiraceae bacterium
TTTTTAATTCCTATTTCTTTTGCAGCTTCTTCTAATGCTTCATATAGTTTTCTTCCCACACCTTTTTTGTGAAGGTTTTTTTCTATATAAATGGTGGTTTCTGCCGACCAGTCATAAGCCGCTCTTTCTTTTAATGGTCCAAGATAGGAATATCCTACAATTTTTCCATCCATTTCTGCCACCAAATAAGGATAACGCAAAAGTGTCTTTTTTATTCGGCCACAAAACTCTTTCTCTGTTGGCACTTCATATTCGAAGGTAATTGCCGTTTCCTTTACATAGTACTCATATATAGAAAGAATCTCTTTTGCATCTTCTTCTGTCGCCTGTCTAATTGTTACTTTTTCTGTCATTTGTCCATCTCCTCAGTCCATCTAAATTTAAAAATCCAGTTTATTGATTACCTTCCATATCCCCTTTTCCACCACATATTTGCTAAAAAAGCAAAGGGCCACTAAAAGGGAATACCTAGGTTAGTACGGTTCGAATTCCTAAAATATCATACACCACCCCTCCTTTATATGCCACACTTTCCCCTTTCCTATTGCAAAAAGAAAAGTATTGTACATTTATTTCTTTTGTGCTACATTGTTATAGAACAATTAATTAAACCTTTTAATTAATTGGAGGATGTATAAATAATTCGTGGTAAAAAATGACAATACCACGAATTTGGAGGGAAACATGAATACAAGAAAAAGTATAATCCACTTAATTATTGGACCAGCACTATACTTTGCCATCTGGCAAATCTGCGCCGGTGCAAATCTAACTGAAATCAATGCAGCAAAAGGCTTGGGTGTGGCTGCCTGGATGATTTATTGGTGGGTAACAAGACCGGTTAATATTACTGTTACCGCCCTTCTTCCGGGAATTATCAATGCTCTTTTTGATATTGTTCCAATGGAAGACGTGATTTCACAGTACTCCTCCAGCAGTATTGTCCTAATCTTTGGTTCTTGTCTTTTGACTGCTACCTGGTCAGGCATTCATCTAGACAAGCGAATTTCATTAAAGGCCCTTTCTTTAATTGGTCCATCCATGAAATCACAAATTGCCGTATGGCTACTTTCTGCTGCCGTACTTTCCAATATGATGCCAAACGTTGTTGTAGTTGCCATTCTTACTCCAATTGCCGTATCTATGCTTGGTGCTGCAGGCTATAAGGATATCAAAACCTGCGAACCAGCTGTCCCAATTCTTTGTGCCATTGCCTGGGGATCACAGCTTGGTGGTGCTGGCACTCCTCTTGGTGGTGCTATGAACATTACTGCTATTTCTTTTATTGAAGATTACACCGGAAAAGAATTTATGTATGTTGACTGGATTACAAGAATGCTGCCTTACACCATTATTGTAACGGTTCTGATTCTTTTGATTATGATTTTTCGACCTATGAAAACCACTTCATTAAAAGGTACCAAAGAATATTTTGAAGAAAGTTACAAAGCCTTAGGACCTATGTCCAGAGACGAAAAAATAAGCCTGGCTCTTTTTATTGTTGCTATGCTTGGTTCTTTCCTTCGTCCACTCTATGCCGATTTACTTCCAGGATTGGTACCTGCTTATTTATTCCTTTTACTGGGATGCTTAAACTTTGTCATTATTGGTGCAGATAAGAAAATGCTATTAGACTGGGACAAAGCCCAGACAGAAGTGATGTGGGGAATGCTGATTCTTTTTGCCGGTGGATTAGCCCTTGGACAGATTCTTACCGGTTCTGGTGCAAATGATGCCATTGCCAGCGTAATTTCAAAGTTACCTCTTACCGGAGGACTTGGAACCATTGCCATCTTTGCCTTATTTGCAGCCATTATTTCTGAGATGACAAATTCTACCGTATCTGCTGCTGTTACCATTCCAATTGCCATGGGTGTAACGCAAAAAATGGGGTTAAACCCCATTCCTTACGTATTTACTGTATGTATGGCTATGAACTATGAATCTCTACTTCCAGTAAGCGTACGTGCAATTTCCGTAGGCTATGGATTAGATCCTGATAAGCTAATGAAAAGCGGACTTCCACTTACTCTGATTCGATTACTCATCGCCATTTTAGTTGGTTATATTACAATGATTCTTTGGCCTGGTTTTGGAATCCTGTAAAAAGTAAAATCAAAAACCAAAGAAGCATACTTTCGCTCATAAGGCCATTTACAAAGCCAAGACGAGCCGCACTAACAGGCAGGAAGGAAGCAACAGTTTCCAATACTATAAATAGTACTAACACATTAGAGAAGGCCATATACTTTTTGTATATGGTCTTTTCTGTTATCTGTAAATAAAACCAATACAAAAATACTGGTATCATTAAAAGCTCACTGACGATAATCAGCCAGGACATCTGACCTGCTAGGGCTTCACAAATTGAAAGGGCATTTTCTTCATATCCATTCTGATTTAACCATGAAAACAAACTTAAAATCATCACATAATATAAATGCAGGGCTAACCAGGGTGTCATTCCAAAGGCATTTAAATAGTGATATCTCTTTTTATGCTTATCTTCCAAGATAAAATTTTCTACAGAAAACAATCCTACTCCATAACAAATAATTCCAGGGAACGCTAAAAACATAGAAAGATTCAATCTCCACTGTGGAAGATTTGCAGCTCCTATGGTAAGCCACTTTAACTCTCCGTAATAAGTTGGATCTGCACAAAGCATAAGCCAGTCTCCAACTCCCATGAAAATACATCCAAGCATACCTACCATTAAAAAAATTTTTTGTTTCTTTTCAGTTCTCATACCTATCCCTCTTTCATTTCAAACGTAAAACAAAGATATCTCTTTATATTAGAAATATCTTCG
>JAIKXK010000209.1 GCA_024684155.1 Lachnospiraceae bacterium
TAAGGAGGTTATATTTATTATTTCTTAGTTTTAAATTTTCTCTTTTATACTGTAGTCAAAAGTCCTTTTCCTATAGCTATTTCCAAAGATAATTTTTTCACTACAGACTCTCCGTCAAAATTAATCTCAGCCATATTGTCTTTTCGATCCACAATTACGCCTCGACCATATTTTTTGTGATTTACAATGGCGCCTGCCTTAAAGCAACCCATAATAGATTCTACTTCTTTTAACTTTTGTTCTAGTTGCACTTTTCCATCAAAGATTTTTTTACTAAATGCAGAAGTTTCTGCTTTTCCCTGAGTAAAAATGTACAACTCATTTTTTGCACGGGTCATGGCAACATAATACAAACGTCGTTCTTCTTCATATAAAGAAACCTCTGATTCACTAGAGCTGCTGGTTGGTTTCGGAACTGATGGAAGGACACCATCTAACATATCCATCATATATACTCGATCATACTCTAATCCCTTACTAGAGTGAATGGTAGATAATACAAGGTTACAATCTGTACCTGTAGACCCCTTTGCTATGGTTTCTTGCAATGCCTCTAAGTGGGGTAAAAAGTTACTTACATTTTCCTCCTGATTTGCAAGTAATTGAAGAATTTCAGATTTAGCGGTATCCATTCCATGCTCATCCATATAAGAAGCATATCCCATATAGTTTAAAATTCGATACACCGCTTTTCCTGCACTCTCATCTTTTAAATTGATAAAATGAGTAGCCAGAGTTCTACATTGCTTTTTTGTATAGGGTGGTATATCCAAATCATCTAAAAGCTCAATAAGAGGTTTTTTTCTTCGATTCATCTCCACTACTTTTGTAGCGTTAATCTTACTGATGCCCGCTCCCATTTTGTAGTAGATATTCATAAATGCTTCTTCATCGAATGGATCTAGAGCCAATCGAATGAAGTCACAAATGTCTGTTACAATTGGATGACTAAAGAAGGTCATTTCACGACTCTTCATTCTGTAAGGAATTTCTTCTCTTTCAAAAGCGTCAATCAAAGGCAGTGCACTTTCATTATTTCTATATAAAATAGCAGTTTCACGATCACAGTGTCTTGCAACTTTAATTAAATAGCTATACTGTGCTTTTCTTGTTTTTACATCAAGCTGACGCAATACGCCTCCAGATGGACGAGTGGCAACAAACTTCTTTTCATGACGTTTTGTATTCTCCTGAATCAGTCGATTCGCTGCTGCTACAATTTCCTCGTTGCTACGATAATTTGATTCCATAAGAAGTACCTTGGCATTTTTTCTTCTTTTTTCAAAGGTAACCAAAGCTTCCGGATAAGCAGCTCGAAATCCAAAAATACTCTGATCCTCATCACCAACCATAAATAAATTTCCATCTTCTCCAGCTAAAAGTTCAATTAAATCATGCTGAATCTTTGATGTATCCTGTGCTTCATCCACACAAATATATTTATATAAATCTCTAAAGTGATTTAATATCTTCGGATAAGTCTGAAGTACCATCAATGCATACACCATTTGGTCATCATAATCTATCATCTTCATTTTCCGAAGTTCTTCCTGATATAGCTTATATATCTCTGGAAATTTTTTCACATCAATATCTAACTTTGATATTTCCTCCTCAGAAAGTCTCATATTCTTTACATAGGTAATTCCGGATTCAATATTTTTTACATCCGCCTCTGTTGCAAACTTTTTTGTAACATGATTAAAAATATTTTTTACTAAAGAAATCTGTACTTTTCTATCAATAATTTCAAATGGCTTTTGGCCAATTTTTTGTCCTAAATACATAAGGATTTTTTGAGAAATTCCATTAATGGTTCGAAACTCAATTTGATTATTATATTCTTCCCCAAACTTTGTTAGAAATCTTTGTTTCATATCCCTTGTGGCTGCATCTGTATAAGTAATTGTTAATATGTTTTTTGGATCAATGCCACATTCAAAAATCATATACCCAAGACGATCTACTAATACAGTAGTCTTTCCACTCCCCGGCACTGCAAGAAGTAAAACTGATCCATCAACTGCCTGCACTGCCTCATCCTGTTGTTTGTTTAGTTCAATGTGAAAACGTTCTTTAAACGAAGTATAACTCATGTAATTCATTCCTTTTCAAGTATTCTGTCTGCAATTTTACCCACAAAAAATCCCCTCAATTCTCAATCAAAAATGAAAATAAAGGAGATTTTTAATATAGTTTAATCCTTTTAAAATGTTCTTTTGTCTCTTTAAAATTGCTGAATTAGTCTAGCATTTCATTCCTACGAAGTCAATGTAAATAAGGGCTAAATGTGGTGGAATTCCACTCATTCTACGTAATTTTATTTTTTCTAAAAGTTTTTGCAACCAAATTGCAACCACGGTAAACTTGTATCCCTCAATGTTTGATCATCTTCTTTTTCATACTAATATGCTGGATTTCAAGCCATGCCAACTCCGCAATTATTACAGCCAAAAACACGACCAACTCTAATGTCACACTTTCTAATCGTTCCAAAAAGTATAAAAAAACCGTTCCTGTAACAAAAAGCATACATCCATATACGATTAAATTCCTACCATGTTTGTGATTCCACTCTGTCATATCTGTGAGTTCATCCTCCCTCGGCGGCTTTTCGCCCGTGTTG
>JAIKXK010000219.1 GCA_024684155.1 Lachnospiraceae bacterium
GTATTAGCAGTGGTATGTAGTGCTTTGGATTTGATCTTTACAAAGATTAATCCTGATGCGCTATGGGTAAAATTTTTAACCTTTGGAACCATTGGATTTTTAGCAGCATCAGCAATTCTTTTAATTGGTGATCGTGTAGAAGGAATTGGTAATACCATTGTAACTGACTATGATGCCGGACACGGTGGAGAAGAAGCAATTTATTATTCTATTGCTGCAGCTGTTATGCTTTTAATCGCAATGGTATTAAACATTATTGGTGCCTTTAGTGGAAAAGCAGTTGTAGAAGTGGAAAAAATTGTAAAGAAAAAATTAATCTCTGTAATTGCATCTGCTGTTTGTGGTTGCGTTGTTATGGTTGCGCTTTTCTCAGTTATGGGATCTGGAAGTGGCAGCGCCGGTGGTGCTGCAGGTGCAGGAGAAGGAACTGTTTATACAATTTCTTACAACCAGAACAATAACAATATTGAAAACCTTCCAGAATACCAGTTCTTAACAGGAAGCTGTTCAGGACTTGTGAAGGCAGACAGTCGTTTCTATGTAGATGTAACACTTACATTATTTGAAGATGGAACTTATAATATTTACTCTGATGCTTATGTAATTGAGCAGGGAAAGAGAGCAGAAGTTGGTGATGCTACAGGACTTGGTTTAGTATTTACAATGGATGCTAAGGGGACTTATACTGATAATGGTGATGGAACGGTTACCACAAGCGAAGCAGAAAGTGCTACCTTTGAAATGGAAACAGATACCTATTCTGTTCAGATGAAACCTATGTTAAATATGAAAATAGGTGATAGCGAAGAAGATGGCGTTTATACCAGTGATGAATATGGTGCAGATGTATTAGATCTTGTTCCTGAAACAATCTTTGTACTAGAAGATGGCGCTATTGTTTCCTGGGATTATGCAAATCCTGAGGATGCAGAAGCTTCAGAAGAGGATGCAGAAGCTTCAGAAGAGAATGCAGAAGCTGAGTCTTCAGAAGAAACAGATGCAGATACAGAAGAAACAGAATCTGCAGATGCAGAAGCAGAAAGCGAAAATGCAGAATCTGAAGGAACAGCAGAAACACTTTCAGGAACTTTTGAGAGTGGTGACGGTGCAACTACCATGACCTTTAATGAAGACGGCACTTATGTATTTGCCTTCCCAGAGCACAACATTGAAGATCCTGGAACTTATACCTATGATGGAACTACTCTTGTAATTACAAATGCAAATGGACAGGAAATTACAGCAGAAGGAAGCCCTCTTACATTTACCTATGTAAGTGCACTTTCAGAACAGTTAACTGGTGAATTTAGCGTTACACCATAAGAAAAATTTTCTAGAAACACACGCGGCGCTTTCATAATTGGAGGCGTCGTTTGTTGTTTTATACGGAAAGGAAAGCAAAATGAAAAAAATGAAAATGGAATCTGTCTCATGGACAAAAAAAGAACCAAAATACGATAAAAGGGAAGTCCTTTTTGAAGCAGATATAGACCAGGAAGAAAACAAGCTTTTAAATATTTACACGGATATAAAAGATCAAATTTGGAATGGTTTTGGTGGAGCAGCGACAGAAAGTGCAGCCTATGTTTATTCAAAGCTATCTGAGGAAAAGAAAAAACTTTTTTTGGAGAAATACTTTGGAAAAGATGGATTAAACTATAAGACCATTCGTGTGCCTATAGACAGTTGCGATTTTTCATTAGAACAGTTTGAGGCAGGAAAAGAGGGAAGCTGCGATGAGTTTTCCATGGAACGGGCAGGAAAATATATTCTTCCCTTATTAGAGGATATTAAATCTTATACCAATAATGAAATTTCTTTGTTTTTGTCTCCCTGGTCTCCTCCAGTTGCATTTAAGGATGTAGATACAAGACATGCAGGAGGAAGATTACTTCCAAAATATTATGATGCCTATGCAGCTTATTTATGTCGTTATATTGAAGAATATAAAAATCGTGGCTATAAGGTGGAAATGCTTTCCATTCAAAATGAGGCAAAGGCAGTACAGACCTGGGATAGTTGTGTTTATACAGCAGAGGAAGAAAAAGAATTCTTAGTGCATCATTTAAAACCAGCCATGGTAAAAAGAGGACATGGAGATATTTTGGTGTTTGTCTGGGACCATAATAAAGAGCGGATTTTTGATCGTGCTAGAATCACCCTATCCGGTGAAGGAGGGGAGTGTGCAGATGGAGCTGCCTTTCACTGGTACAGTGGAGATCATTTTGAAATGCTTGATTTATTCCGCAAACAGTTCCCAAACAAGAAACTAATTCTTTCTGAAAGCTGTCTGGAATACAGCATATTAGATGTTAGTAATCCATTTTTAAATGCTGCAAAGATTGCCCATGAAATTATTGGAGATATGAAACATGGAATGGAAATGTTCTTTGACTGGAATATGCTCTTAGACGAAAAAGGCGGACCAAACTATGTGGGAAACTTTTGCCATGCACCTATGATGTACGATGAAAAGAAAGAACAGTTAGAACTTACCAGCTTGTATGATTGCTTTTATCAGTTTTCCAATTATTTAGAGATTGGTGATGTAAGAGTAGAAACCAGTTCTTATACAAAGGATATTGAAGCCGTTGCATTTCAGGGAGTGGATGATACGTTAAAGGTAATTGCTTTAAATCATTCATCTGAGGATAAGGAATTTATTCTTAGAAATGTGGCAAAGGATGAAATTGCTAAATGTATCCTGCCAAAACAAAGCCTTACTACATTCATCGGATAATATCTAGAGGAAATTATAATGAAAAAAACTTTATGGGAATCACCCTTATTACAATCAAAAGCACAAAAAGATAAAGTGACATTAAAGGAAATGATTTTCGGATACTTTTTAGGACCGTTTTTTGTTCTTGCCATGACATCCGTAATCAGCACCTACTATTTGACCTTTTATCGTTCTTATGACGATGTGGTTTCCCAGGGTGTCTTTTTATCCTTACTTCCACTAATCTCAGTGATTCCAATGGGATTAGCAAATATTATTGTGGGTGTCTTAATTGGAAAGACAAAGACGAAGGCAGGTAAAGCAAGACCGTATATTTTAACGGCGGCACCCCTTCTTTTGGTGTCTGGGATTTTAGTGTTCTGTATTCCATACTTATCACTTGGATTTCGTATGGTTTGGATGGCACTTACCTATAACCTGTTTGCTGCCATTGCAAATCCAATTTATGCCACCTCCCATTATTTAATGGTTTCTGTCTCTACAAGAAATCTGGAGGACAGAGGAAAGCTATCAGTCGTGGCAAATATTCCAGCGGTAGCAGGAAATGGATTGGTAAGTTCTATTATTATGCCAGTAATTTTAAACTGGATCCATGAAGCTCCTGGAACTGATGTGGCACAAAATCGTTGGCAGCTTACCATGACAATTTTTGCCATAGCAGCCTTTATAGGATGTTTACTGGAATACTTTTTCACGAGAGAACGAATTACAGAAGAAGATGATTTAGAGGACGTGGAAAAGGAGGAAGTAGTTCCTACAAAGACACAGTTAAAGGCAGCCCTATCAGATCGGTTTTGGTGGATTATTATGATTTTCTACGTATTCTATCAGGCTGGGGTAATGTTTAAGGGTGGTTACGTCTTTAATATTTACTGCCATGAGTTTTTTGACAGTGCCAGTCTTTTTGGGATGACCATGTCTTCGGATATGATACAGTCAGTTCTTGCTTTGATCAGTGGAATTCCTCTGGCCTTAGGTATGTTATTTATTTGGCCTCTGGCCAATAAGTTTGGAAAGAAAAATATGGTGATTGTGGGCTGTGTGATTTCCATTATAGGAAGCATTGTGTGTTTATCTGCACCTTCGAATTTTATGGTAGTACTCATAGGTCAAACCCTAAAAGGAATTTCAAGTATTCCGGGAGCCTACATTATGATGGCTTTATTTGCAGATGTATTAGATCACATTGAGGCAAAGGTAGGATTTCGTGTAGACGGTGTGTCTATGTCAGTTTATAATTTAATTCTTACCGTAATTAATGGACTTGCAGTGGCAGTGTTTAATATTTTCTATGATGGAGGATGGTTTGCCAGAAAAAGTGTGACATCATTTTTCTTCCTGGGCTTTGAAATTTTCGCCCATGGATTTTTAATCCTGGTATTATTATTCTTAACGGTAGAAAAAAATATTGTGGAAGAACAAAAACAGATTGCCGAAAGAAAAGCGGCTGAAAAATAAAGGAGAATTCAATGGAAAAAATCAAAGGTGTAAATCTGGGAAACTGGCTTGTGTTGGAAAAATGGATGGAGCCAGCTATGTTCGACGGGGTAGATGCTGAGGATGAAACCTGGCTGAACCGCAGAGCAGATAAAAATATGCTAAAGGAACGCATGAAACAACATAGAGATACCTATGTGGAAGAAAAGGATTTTCGTTTTTTAAAAGAAGCCGGTATTACCCATGTTCGTATTCCAGTCCCTTATTTTATTTTTGGAGACAGAGAGCCTTTTATAGGATGTATTGAATACCTGGATAAGGCCTTTGACTGGGCTGAAAAATATGAAATCAAAATTTTAGTGGATTTACATACTACACCTGGCAGCCAAAACGGTTATGACAATGGCGGAATCTGTGGAGTCTGTAAATGGCATAAGCAGCCAGAAGAAGTA
>JAIKXK010000221.1 GCA_024684155.1 Lachnospiraceae bacterium
GTAGGTCCCATTTTTGAAAGAGAAATCTTTCAAGATGCCGCAGTGGCGGAACTGGCAGACGCGCGGGACTTAAAATCCCGTGGTGGCGACATCGTACCGGTTCGATTCCGGTCTGCGGCATTGTTAATTAGCATCATTCAATCTGAATGGTGCTTTTTATTTTGCCTTAAAAAGATATAATATAACTAGATGATTCGTAATACAGGGGGGATTATTATGAGAAATCATGAAGTTTTTACAAAACAATCATTGTTAAATAATTCGGGGGAAATAAATGAGCCTGGTTGGGCCAGAAGTCAGATTTGGAGTTATCAAAAAGATCATATACAAGCGCCAAAATTTCGTATTAAAGAATGGGACTATTATATGGTAGTTCATGATGCAAAAGAGGATAGTTTTGCTGTTTGTTTTACAATATCTGATGATGGATATGTGGGACTTCAATCTGTGTCTCTTCTTTGTTTAAGTAATTCAAATCCCTGGGAACATACGGAAACAATTTTAAATGTATTTCCAATGGGAAAATTAAATTTACCGGAAACATCAGATGTAGGACATACGAAGTATTCCGACGAACGATTAGAAATGAAGTTTTATAAAGATGAATTTTCAAGAGAACTATTGTGCTCTTTTAAGAATTTTTATAATGGAAAATCCTTAACTGCGAATATTCATCTTGAACAACCAAAGATGGATTCGATGGTAATAGCAACGCCATGGGATAAAAAGCATCATTTTTATTATAATCAAAAGATAAATACCATGAGAGCATCAGGCAGAGTGGAATATGATGGAAAAATTTTTGAATTTGATGGCGAAAACGATTATGGAACTTTAGACTGGGGAAGAGGTGTCTGGACCTATGATAATACATGGTATTGGGGAAGTGGAAATAAAAGACTTGGTGATCATGATTTTGGCTTTAATATAGGTTATGGATTCGGCAATACCAAGGCTGCAACAGAAAATGTTATTTTTTACGATGGTGTAGCTCACAAACTGGATGATATAAAAATTGAAATTCCGAATGATATGGATTTATATGATATGAAAAGCCCACATTATATGGAGACATGGAAAATTACAGAATCTAATAACAGATTTGAAATGGAGTTTCATCCGATATTAGACCGGGCAGCTAATATGGACTTTAAAGTAATTGTGTCCGATCAACATCAGGTGTTTGGTCGAATGAGCGGTGTTGCAGTATTAGATGATGGTACAAAGATAGAGATAAAGGATTTACTTTGCTTTATTGAAAAAGTACATAATAAATATTAAATCCTACCTGTGATATAATACACAGGTGTGGAAAGGAGAGTTTGAAAAATGCAGGATATTAGATGGTATCGACTGGATAATGCGGCAACAATTGTACCTTCAAGTGTGCATGGTTCCGATACCAGAGTGTTTCGCATTGTTTGCGAATTAAATGAAGAAGTGGATGGGGAGCTTTTACAGGAGGCCTTAGATCTTACTGTGGAAGAATTTCCACATTTTAATGTGTTATTAAGAAGAGGATTCTTTTGGTTTTACCTCGATAGTTTTCGCGGGAAGGCAAAGGTAAAGGAAGAAAATAAACCGGCCTGTTCGCCACTATATTATTCCGGTAGAAGAAAGCTGATGTATCGGGTGGTTTATTACCATAACAGAATTAATCTTGAGATGTTTCATGTATTAGCAGATGGCACAGGGGCCTTTTCATTTTTAAAGTCAATTGTAACAAACTATTTGTTTTTAAAACATGGAGTGACAGTTGAAGAAAATGAGGTAGATGCTTCATCAACCATGCAAAAAAATGAAGATGCATTTCGACAGTTTTATTCGAAAGAAAAAAGCCGTGAGCAGCTAAAAGGTATGCTTGGTACAAAGGCATATCAAATTGAACAGTTAAAAGATGAAAACCTTCATTCCCGTTTAGTGGAAGGTGTTGTATCTGCAAAAGAGTTTATTGAATTGTCTCATAAATATAATACGACGGCAGGAATACTTACTGTTGCTTTATACATAGAAGCAATTTTAAATGTAATGAGCATTCAGGAACAAAGAAAACCAATTGTAATTTCTGTTCCAGTAAATTTACGTCAGTATTTTCCATCAGAGACTACAAGAAATTTTTTTGGAGTAATTAATGTGACTTTCTGGCCAAAGGATTATAATGGCACTTTAGAAAGTATTTTAGTAGTGGTTAAGGAATCCTTTGAGGAACAGCTTACAAAAGATAAGATTCAAAATACTATGAATGGCTATAGTGGATTAACTAGAAATATTGCACTAAAGGTTATTCCATTATTTATTAAAAATCCTGTGATTCAGTTAATTACAAAATATGCTCAAAAAGGAACTACGGGCACTATGTCGAATCTTGGAAAAATAAATATGCCAAAGGAATTATGTCCTTATATTAAGCAATTCTCTGCTTTCATGGCTACACCCAATGTTCAGATATGTGTATCTACCTTTGGAGATCGGATGGTCTTTGGTGCAGTGTCAGCCTTTGCAGAACATCGGGTGTTTTTAAATTTTTTCAGAGGTTTAACAAAGCGTGGACTCTCAGTAGAAATAGCTTCAAATGATTATGATAAGGAGGAAAAACATGCAGACTTGTCCTAAATGTAATATAACCATTCGTGGAAATAAAAAATGTTGTCCTCTGTGTGAAGGAAGATTAAATGGAGAGGGCGAGGATGGAGCATTTCCAGTGATAAAAACAAAACCTGTATCTACCACTACCTTATTTCGTATTGCTCTTTTTATTGGAGTACTTACCATTATTACTCTAGGTTTCTTGGGATTTATTAATATAAGCTGGGCAAAAAGTCTAGGCCTTGTAAGTATGATAATCATCTTTGCCTTAATTGATTTAGCGGTAGCTATTTATTATAGAAGTAATTTATTAAAGTTATTTACGGTAGAAGCTTATGTTATCATGCTAGGAGTATATCTAATTGATAACCACATAAAAGCATATCATTGGAGCATTGCATTTGTAATACCATCAATCTTTTTAGCCTTAATGCTTTTAACAGTTTTAATGGGGCATTTTAATGGATTGTTATTAGGAGAGTATTTAAGTTATGTAATTATTGATGTACTCTTATCTTTTTTACAAATTATTCCAATACGATTAGGACAAAATCCATGGCCTTATCTAGCTGCAGGATGTATTGCATTTATGTTGGCCATAACAGCCTTTCTACTCATCTTTCGATTTAAAGAATTTAAAAATGCAGCTGCAAAATATTGGAATATGTAGGGGAAGAGGATATGATCATTGATAAAGTATCAAGACTTCGAGATAATTTTGCGGAGTATACAGATGTAATTGCAGAACATACGGGAGATTTTCTAGAGCAATCCATAGGCAATCGAATTTCAGAAAAGTATGAAGCACCAGAACTGATGGGAAAGCCAGAATTAAATACCTGGTATCAGGTCCCTATTGAAGAAGCCTTATCAGGAGATGGTTCGGAATTTCATATCTATATAAAAAAGAGACGTACAAAAAATTTATGTATTTTCTTTTCTGGTGGTGGAGTTGCCTGGGACAAAAATATGGCATCCCAACCAGTAACTGGTGGACGTGTGGCAGCAGGTGCACCAAATTATTACTGGAGTAATCTAAGACCGTTTACTCAGATTATGAATATTAATATAGGAATTACAGAAAATAAACAAAGAAATCCCTTTCATGGATGGAACTTTGGTGTGATTCCGTATTCTACGGGAGATTTTCATCTTGGAAATCATAGCCTTTCCTATGAAGATGAAAATGGCGAAAAGCAAAAGTTATATTTTTGCGGTTATCATAATTTTCGTCTCAGTATGGAAATGATAAAAAAGCAGTTTCCGAAGGCAGAACATATTTTAATTGCAGGAGAGTCAGCGGGAGCCTTTGCAGTACCAGCCTTGGCAGAAGAAATAATAGACAACTTTTATCCGGAATGTGAGGATATTACAGTGTTTTCTGATAGTGCCCTTTTACTAAGGAGCAATTGGAAGGAAACTTTACAGGATGTATGGAAGGCTCCAAAGAATAC
>JAIKXK010000253.1 GCA_024684155.1 Lachnospiraceae bacterium
CCGAAGAAAGAAGATTCGTCCTGAAGTTTTTGACGTTGTGCAGCCGCTTCCTGATCCGTAATAGCTCCTGTATTTAAATCCGCATCAATGGCCATCTGCTTACCTGGCATAGCATCCAATGTAAAACGTGCTGTTACTTCAGCTACTCGTTCAGAACCTTTATTGATTACAACGAACTGAATAATAATTAAGATAATAAATACAATGGCACCAATAATTAAATCGCCACCACCGACGAATTGACCGAAGGTAGTAACTACGTTACCAGGATTACCTGTCGTAAGAATTAATCGAGTTGAGGAAACGTTTAATGAAATTCGAAAAATTGTTGTGAAAAGTAAGACGGTTGGGAAATTACCCATATCCAATACTTCTTTTACAAACAGACAGTTCATTAGAACAACTAACGCAACACCAATATTAAAGGCAAGCATAAAGTCAAGCATTGCGGAAGGAATAGGAACTATTAAAAATACAATGGCAGCCATTAAATAGACAGCTACGCCAACGTCGGTTTTCTTTACTGAAATATCCATATGTTCCCTCCTTTCGATTTATGTCTGCTTTATGCTTTTCGTCCTCTTGATTGATATACAACTGCCAGAATTTCGGCTACTGCCTGATATAACTCAGGTGGAATTTGCTGTCCAACTTCTACTGTTGTATAAATGGAACGAGCTAACGGTTTGTTTTCTATTATTTCTACGTTATTTTCTTTGGCTGTATCTTTGATACGTTGTGCCATGTATTCTTCCCCCTTTGCCACTACAATTGGCGCTGGGGCTTCGTTAATATCATATTTTATAGCAACTGCAATATGAGTCGGGTTTGTAATAACCACATCTGCCTGAGGCACCGATTGCATCATACGTCTTTGGGAAGCCTCTCTCATTCGCTGCTTTTGTTTGCTTTTGATTAATGGATCTCCTTCAGCGTTTTTATATTCATCTTTTACTTCCTGTTTTGTCATCTTTAAATCTTTTTTATATTTCCATTTGTGATAAAAAAGATCTACAAAACCAACAATCAGTAAAACAACACTGATTCGTATCCCAATATCTAATACTAAGGTCCCTATTTGAGCTACAGCAGCTTGCAAAGGAATTTCATAAAGTAAATATAGTTCATTTAAATGATCTTTGATCATGGTATATGCCACAATAAAGATAATTACAATTTTTACAACAGATAAAGCCAGGTTCATTAATGATTGCATGGAAAACATTCGTTTAAAACCATTGATGGGATTAAATTTATCTAACTTTGGCTTTAGAGGTTCTGTTGAAACTTGAAATTTAAACTGTAAGCCATTACTTAAAATGGCAACTAAAAATCCTATGGCTAAAAATGGCAATAAGATTAAAAACATCTGCAAAATACCATAAAGCAGTACATTACTAACAGATAAGGTAGTAAGACCACTACGGTCTGAATCCACCAATTCAGGAATCATATAGGTGTAGGCCCAGGTAAATAGATCGAGAAAATTTTCTCCTACATATCCTACTAATACTTTAATGGATACAAAGGCGGCTATTAGTTCAATGGCATGGGCTAATTCCTGGCTCTTTCCTACCTGACCCTTTTTTCTAGCATCATCTAACTTTTTGCTAGTAGGTTCTTCTGTTTTATCATCTCCAAAGAATTGGAGGTCATATTTCAAAAGGTATTCTGTTTCCAATTAATACATTCCTTCCACTACACTTCGCATCATAATGCTCATTTGCTCGAAGATATAGTTGCAAATCTCCGGGAATAGATAAATCATTACATAAAGTACGCATAAACCAGCTAAAATTTTAATCTGAATACCTACAGAAAACATATTTAATTGCTGAGCTACCTTAGCCATAATACCAAGGACACAGTTCATAATAAGAATGGTTGCAAATACCGGTAAAAAAATGCGAAAGCCGATGACGAATACGTTGGTTACATAGGTAGCCATAGCGGTAATTAATACGTCGGTTTCAAATTCTGCTCCACCTAAAGGAATTAAGGTAAAAGAATCAATAACGGCACGTACAACATATTGATACATATTGGAAATGATGAAAAAAATCATCATAAAATAATAATACAGGTTTCCTGTAATAGTTACCTGCGCATTAAAATTCGGATCGTATTCCTGTGCCATACCAATGCCAATATCAACATCAATAAGATTACCGGCAAATAATAAAATCGAACTGCAAATATACGCAGAAAAACCAATAAGTAAACCTGTAATAGCTTCTTTCAACACTAAAACAGAGTATCCTAGTACACTGAAATACGAAACCTCTGTTGGTTGAACATTATATAATACCATGATGGCAATCAAGCAACTTAAGCCAACCTTTGACTGATCTGGCATACCTCTGTCGCTAAATAAGGGTGCAACAAAGAAAAACGTAGCTAAACGTACCAATATAAGTAAAAAGTATTCAAAATTAACAAGTGAAAATGTAAAACTCATATTTTACCTAATATAAATCGAAAAATCAGTCCATAATCGATCAATAAACTCAAGTAATGTATTCATAATAAATGATCCAAATACAATTAATGCTAGAAAGGTAGCAATAATTTTTGGAATAAATGTTAAGGTTTGTTCCTGGATGGAAGTAACGGTCTGAAATACACTGACAACAAGACCGACTACCAGAGAAACTAATAGCATAGGTGCCGCACAAATAATCATTGTATAAAAGGCATCACGCATGATATCCAACACCTGACCTTCGGTCATATACTATCACTCCTTTAATAAAACGTCTTTACCAAACTGCCCACAATTAAGTTCCAACCATCGGCTAATATAAATAATAAGATTTTAAATGGTATAGAAATTGTGGTTGGTGGTAACATCATCATACCCATGGACATCAATACGGAAGCAACCACCATATCGATGATAATAAAAGGTATATAAATTAAAAATCCAATAATAAAACCTGTACGAAGTTCACTTAGAATAAAACTAGGAACTAAAACAGTTAACGGGACGTCATCATAATCTTCATATGTAACATCTGCGATATCACAAAACAGGTTCAAATCCTTTGTTTGGGTTTGACCATACATAAATTCCCGAATAGGAATTTCAATTTGTTCTAAAGCTTCATCTTGTGTAATTGTACCTTCGTCCAATGGCTGTATGGCATTCTCGTTAATTGTTGTAATGGTTGGCCACATAATAAACAATGTCAGAAAAAGTGCCAAACCAATTATTACCTGGTTTGGCGGTGATGATTGTGTTCCAACGGCAATTCGAACAAAGTGTAACACTACAATGATTCTTGTAAATGAAGTAAACATTATAAGAATTGTTGGTGCTAACGCTAATACTGTTAGAACTAGTAAAATCTCCACCGTAGAAGATAAGCTTCCTGTATCCCCATCAAAGGTAAGGGAAAATCCGCTACCTCCTGTTGAAGTATCAGACGCGTTAGGCGCATTGTCTGTTGGGCCATATTCTGTTGCATAAACAGGATGAACAACAAGTAAGGATAAGCACAATGAAACCATTATAACTGCAAAAACAATACTAGCCTTGCAGTATAACTTTTTAAATCTTTTCATATTACGCCTACTTTGATTGTTTCTGTTTATCTAAATGAAATTTATTTAAAATATCATTAAAATTTCGATTAGTTGTAGCTGTAGCAGTCTTTTCTTTTAGGTCTTCTTCATTAAGTTCCCCTAACAAAGTAATAGACTCCTTATTCAAGGCTAAAAGATAGTATTTATTCTTACCAACTTTAATAATTTGGAGCCGATGGCCCGGCCCCATATTAAATGCATCTATCATTTCAAAATTGGAATCATTTGACGCAGTCTGGTTTTGCATATAGTTTGCAATCCATTTCGTGGTAAATCCTGTAAGAAGTAAGACTCCGATAAAGATTACCAATACAATTACAAACTGATATATACTACCGCCTAACGATGAAAGTATCATAATTAGCCAATAACCTTCTTAACAGCTTCTAATACTCGTTCTGCCTGGAAAGGCTTTACAATGAAATCCTTTGCTCCGGACTGGATAGCTTCAATTACCATTGCCTGCTGTCCCATTGCTGAACACATAATTACAGATGCGTTAGGATCTTTTTCTTTGATTCCTTTTAATGCACCAATACCATCCATCTCTGGCATGGTAATATCCATAAGTACTAAATCTGGGTTACATTCAGTGTAAGCTTCAATTGCCTTAACACCATTTTCAGCTTCTCCAACTACGTTGTAGCCATTTTTTGTAAGAATGTCTTTGATCATCATTCTCATAAAAGCTGCATCATCACAAATAAGAATATTTTTTGCCATTTTTAACATCTCCCTTTATTTCATAATTTCTGTTATACGTATACCGAAGGATTCTTCGATAACTACTACTTCACCTTTTGCTACATATTTACCATTGACTAATACGTCAATTGGTTCACCTGCAATTTTATTTAATTCTATAATTGTTCCAGGGGCAAAGTCAAGAATATCATGAATAGATTTATGAGTTCTACCCAATTCTACTGTTACCTCTAGTGGAACATCCATGATTAAATCTATGTTTTCAGGAGAATAGCCAACGGCATAATTTCCTGCAAACTGTGTAAATTGAGCCGGTTGAACATTTACCGGTTGTTGCGGAGCCTGACTCATCATCGGCATTCCCATTTGAGGAGGTGCTGCCTGAGGAGGTGGAGCCTGTGCAGGAGCTGGAGCTGGAGCAGGGGCTGGAGCCGGTGCTGGTGCAGCTGCAGGTTCTGAAGCTATTTCAGAAGCTCCAAATGCATCATCATCTACTGTGGAAGAAGAATCACTTTCCATATTAGATGCAACATTTGAACACATACTCTTTGCAAGCTCAATTGGATATAATTGCATGATTTTGGAATCTACCAAATCACCAATTAACAATTTAAATTCAATTTTTACAAAACTGCCTCGAAGAAAATCGTCAATTTCTTTTGCGTCATCAGAATTTTGTAAATCAATTAAATCTGACTCCGGTGGACTAATGTCTACCATCATGTTAAGCATAGAAGACAATGATGTTGCTGAGGAACCCATCATCTGGTTCATTGCCTCAGAAATAGCTGATAGATGTAGCTCACCGATTTCTCCATCAGTGTTTGTTCCATCTCCGCCCATCATCAAGTCTGTAATTATTTTAACATCTTCTTCTCGTAAAACCAATACATTTGAACCATTCAAACCTTTGGTGTATCCAATTTTTACCAATACACATGGTTTTTCATACATGGAAATTATGTCATCCCATGTAGAAGTGGATACTACGGGAGTAGATATTTCAACCCGTTTATTAACCAGAGAAAACAACGTTGTTGCAGCTGTTCCCATGGATATATTGGCTACTTCTCCAATGGTATCTTTTTCATAATCAGTTAAACCCTCGCCGCTATCACTTGCACCACCAGCGTCACCGCCGGCTTCTGCTATTGCAGCAGCGTTGTTGAACAGGGCATTTATCTCTTCCTGAGATAGCGAAGTATCACCCATCCTCCTGCTCCTCTCTTATTACTGAAGTAACTCGAACAGCATAATTTTTACCAGAAGATCCTGGCAAAGCTGTGAATTTCTTTATATCTCCAACGAAGACATCTAATTCATCATCCACTTTTCGATCTAATCGAATAATATCTCCCGGTTGAATAGACGCAAAATCAGAAACGCTAATGGAACTGTTTCCAAGTATTGCAGTAACGGGAATTGATGCTTTTGAAATAAGTGCTTCAATGTCTCCGGAGAACCCTTCTTCGGTCTTATCCTGCATGTTAGAATACCAAAACTTGGTATTTAATTTATCCATAACAGGTTCTAAAGTCAAATAAGGTAAACATAAGTTAATCAAGCCTTCTACATCACCAATTTTGATATTAATGGTAACAATGGCTATCATTTCTGTAGGTGAAATAATCTGAGCAAACTGGGGGTTTGTTTCAATACGTTCCAAACGAGGGTTTACATCTAATACATTTTCCCATGGTTCTCGCATTAACTCAACGCAAGAGGTCATAACTCGCTCAATAATTAAAAGCTCTATTTCAGAAAACTCTCGGGTTTTCTCTAAAGGCTCGCCTTCGCCACCTAACATACGATCAATAATTGCGTAACCAAGTTTTGTAGCCATTTCCATAATGATATTGCCTTTTAACGGAGCAAAATCAATAATTCCAAGCAAAACCGGATTTGACAACGCATTTGAAAACTCCATATAGGTAACTGCCTCGGAGTTCATTACTTCTACCTGAATATTTTTACGAAGATAAATAGGAAGATTGGTAGATAAAAGTCTTCCATAGTTATCATAAATTATCTCTAAGGTTCGAAGGTGTTCTTTTGAAAACTTGGATGGACGAGCAAAATCGTACTCCTTAACCTGAACCTCATTGGCTTTTTTCATTTCATCTACATCGACTTCACCACTACTTAAAGCCTTCAGTAGGTTATCTATCTCATTTTGAGACAGTACATCACTCATTCATCCTCACCACCTTTAACTCCATAATTCATTCGTAAAATCATGGATTATTGATACTGAATTTCAGTGAATCCCACAGCAACAATAAATGAATTATCGCCAAAATATGAATTACACAAATCTCTTATCTCATCTAATGGAGCATTTTGGTTTGTTTTAATATCGTCAATGGTATATTGAGAAACAACCTGGTTGATGTACATCTTATAAATGTTGTCGTAAGTGGCAGCATTTGTTTCACCACCAAAGGTAGCATATTTCTCACTGGTAATATTTTGAGTAGCGGTAATTTTAGCAACTACAAAATGACTTTCTCCATCACCATTATCTTTTAGGTTAATGGTCATTGCTTCGCCACCATTGACAGAATACATATACTGATTTTCTACTGCTACAGTAGAAGCTCCATCTGCATCAGAACCTGTTTGAACATCTAATTCAATGGCCTGTGAGACTTTAGAAATTAAAGCATTAACATTGTTAATTTCCGGCACAACTGCAAATACAATGACTGCAGATAAAACTAAATTCACTAAGCATAACACCATAGTGATAACTGTCATTAAATTCTTTTTCATGTTTCATCTCCTAGTTTATTCAGATACTTCTGAAGAATTATATGAATTGTATATTTTAATTTCTACACGTCTGTTTCTGGCTCTACCTTCTGGTGTTGAATTATCAGCAACAGGGTTATAAGATCCTCGACCAGTAGAAACCACATTCGCCGGGTCTAATTGATCTGCGTTTTCTCGAATGCAATCAGCTACATATAGTGCTCGATACATTGATAATACATCATTGCTTTCGTATTTGGCAGATTTAATAGGCACGTTATCCGTATATCCTTCTACATCGATTAAATTTGATGTATAAACATTTAACATCTTTGAGATGTTTTGCACTAACGGAAGAGCATCGGTGGAAAGTTCAGCGGAACCAGATTCAAATAAAAGAGCCCCGTTTAAGGTAATACGAACATATTGTCCATTAAAATCAACCTCTATTTGATCTTGAATTCCATATTGAGTAGCTAAGGCTTCCATATTTTCTGCCATTGCTTCCGATTCTGACAACTGTTCCTGTTCATAATCTTCTATAGCAGAGGCTGCAGCCGCTTCTTCAGCTTCCTCAATTAACTCTTCGGTTGTTTTATCTTCCTCTCCTTCGCCACCGGCATCTGTTTCATCATTACCATCTCCGTCTGATAGAGAATCACCAAAATAGTTAGCAATATTTGGCATTTGTGAAATACCTGAAGCTACTAACGTACCATCGGTTACAGTAGAACCCCCTGATGGTAATATAGAAAAGGCTTCTTGAAATGACTGAACTACTAACTCATACTTTTCTGCGTCTACAGATGACATAGAAAATAAAAGTACGAAGAAACATAAAAGTAAGTTCATCAAATCACTGAAGGTGGCCATCCATGCCGGGGACCCTTTCGGAGGATCTTCCTGTTTGGGCTTACCCATGATTATTCACCTCCATCGGCTCCCTCACCAACGGAATTACGAGCATCCGGAGGAAGGAATGTCT
>JAIKXK010000272.1 GCA_024684155.1 Lachnospiraceae bacterium
TAGCGCTATGGTGGACGAAAATTTGAAAAATCAGGTAATTCAGGATGTTACCCTTTTAAAGTTGGTAGGGTTTAAACCTATTATTGTTCATGGTGGCGGAAAGGAAATTTCCCGCTGGGTAGAGAAAGCTGGAATGGAGCCGGAATTTATAAATGGACTTCGTAAAACAGATGCTCCCACTATGGAAGTTGCTGAGATGGTATTAAATCGTGTGAATAAGTCCTTGGTACAGATGGTTCAGTCCCTGGGAGTCAATGCCATTGGTATCTCTGGAAAAGATGGTGGTTTATTACAGGTAGATAAAAAGCTATCAGATGGGAAAGACATTGGATATGTTGGTGAAGTGAAGAATGTGGATCCAAAGATTTTATGGGACTTATTAGAAAAAGATTTTCTGCCAATTGTTTGCCCTATTGGATTAGATGACAATTACGATACTTTTAATATTAATGCCGATGATGCAGCTTGTGCTATTGCTGAAGCTATGGGAGCTGAAAAACTAGCCTTCCTTACTGATATTGAAGGAGTATATAAAGATCCGAATGATAAGGATACTTTAATTTCTGAACTAACAGTTTCAGAAGCGCAGAAATTGATTTCTGATGGTTATATTGGTGGTGGAATGTTGCCAAAGCTAAATAATTGTATTAATGCCATTGAACAGGGTGTTTCTAGAGTCCATATTTTAGATGGTAGAATCGCACATTGTCTTTTGCTTGAAATCTTTACCAATAAGGGTATTGGTACTGCGATTTTAAAAGATGAAGACCAAAAGTTTTATTCGGAGGAAGCATAGATGGAAAAGCAACAATACATTGATATGGCAGAAGAGAATTTATTCCATGTATACAATCGTTTTTCAGTAGTCTTTGACCACGGAGAGGGCATGTATTTATATGATACAGATGGGAAAAAGTATTTAGACTTTGGTTCTGGAATTGGTGTCATGGCCTTTGGTTATGGAAACAAAGAGTATAATGATGCCCTAAAATCTCAGGTAGATAAAATATTACATACTTCTAACCTGTATTATCATCCTCCAGTAATTGAAGCTGCAAAAGCAGTTACAGATGCAACGGGGATGGATAAAGTATTTTTTACAAATTCCGGAGCAGAAGCGATAGAGGGTGCAATTAAGACAGCTAAAAAGTATGCTTTTTTAAGAGATGGTTTTGCAGGACACGAAATTATTGCTATGAATCATTCTTTCCATGGAAGAACGGTAGGGGCGGTTTCTGTTACTGGTACCGATCATTACAGAGATCCATTTTATCCTTTAATGGATGGCGTAAGGTTTGCTACTTTTAATGACCTGGATAGTGTAAAGGTTCTTGCTTCTAAAAAAACCTGTGCCATAATTATGGAAACCATTCAAGGTGAGGGTGGAATTTATCCTGCTACAAAAGAGTTTATGGAAGGCGTTCGTAAGCTATGTGATGAGCTGGATATACTTCTAATTATTGATGAGATTCAGTGTGGTATGGGTCGAAGTGGTAAGATGTACGCTTATCAGAATTATAATATTCGACCTGATATTGTAACCACAGCAAAAGCATTAGGAGCTGGTGTTCCAGTAGGAGCCTTTGCCGTAACAGATAAGGTGGCAGCTTCTTCTTTGGTACCAGGGGATCATGGAACTACCTATGGAGGAAATCCATTTGTGTGTGCTGCAGTTGCAAAATCTGTATCTATGATGAAAGAAATGGATTTGCCAGAGCATGTGGAAAAAACGGCCCCTTATTTGGAAGAAAAGCTAGAAGCTCTTACAAAAAAATATGAATTTGCAACAGCTCATCGTGGTATGGGATATATGCAGGGATTGGTTCTTACAATTCCAGTAGGAGAGGTAGTGAAGAAGTGCTTAGAAAAAGGTCTTGTGGTTCTTTCAGCAGGAAAGGATGTACTTCGACTATTACCACCACTTATTGCTGATAAAAAAGAAATAGATGAAGCATTTACTATCTTAGATTCAGTATTATCTGAGTTTTAATATTTTAATATGTAACATTTTTGAAACGCTCTTGTAATAAATGATTTTTTCATTTACAATTTAGGTTGTGAACAATGGGACTCCTTTTCGAAAGGAGTACGTTATGAAAAAATTGATAATTGCATTGAGCGTTTTATTATGCTCAAATTTATTGTTAGTTGGATGCAAAGAACAATCCTATTTTGAAGCAAAGGAAGAGACTGAAGTAGAAACAGAAGCTTCGGAGGAAACAAAAGAATCAAAATCACAGTCTTTGGATAAGATTTATGTCCAGGTTAGCGGGGCAGTGAAACACCCTGGAGTCTTTGAATTATTACCAAATGCAAGAGTGTTTGAAGCCATAGAGGCTGCAGGTGGTCTTTTGGAAAATGCAGATGAAACGGATTTAAATCAGGCAGCCCTTTTAGAGGATGGTCAAAAAATCTATGTTTATACCATTGAAGAAAAGGAATTAGAAAGGGTGGAATCCACTGCTGAAATATCTGGATATTCTGAAAGTGGATTGTTAAATATTAACACTGCCACAAAGGAAGACCTTATGACTTTAAGTGGAATTGGAGAGTCCAAGGCAGAAGCAATTATTTCTTATCGGGAGAAAAATGGTGGCTTTTCAGCCATTGAAGATCTGAAAAATATTCCAGGAATAAAAGACGGCGTTTATTCAAAAATAGCTGATCAAATATGTATAAATTGAAAGAGGACATTATGGCAAAAAAAGTGCTGGTTGTGGACGATGAAAAGTTAATTGTAAAAGGGATTCGTTTTAGCTTGGAACAAGATGGTATGGAAGTAGATACCGCTTATGACGGAGAAGAGGCTTTTGAAAAGGCATCGAATAATACCTATGATATGATTTTATTAGATGTTATGCTTCCTAAAATGGATGGATTTGAAGTATGTCAAAGAATTCGTGATTTTTCCAACGTTCCTATTATTATGCTGACAGCAAAAGGGGATGACATGGATAAGATTCTGGGTTTGGAGTATGGTGCAGATGATTATATTACAAAGCCGTTTAATATTTTGGAAGTAAAGGCCCGTATTAAGGCGATTATGCGTCGTACTGCACCAAAGGTAGACCCTAAGACAGATAGCAGTATTATTAAAAG
>JAIKXK010000372.1 GCA_024684155.1 Lachnospiraceae bacterium
CGAATTTTCAGATTTGTTCTCACCAGCTCTTGAGGATATGAATATGAAAATGGATGTCCAGGATTGCGGCGACCATTATCAGTTAAAAGCAGATCTTCCAGGTGTAAAAAAGGAAGATATTAAGGTAGATTTTAATGAAGGCAATCTGACAATCAGTGCTCAACATCATAAATCATCAGAGAAAAATGATGAAAACGGCTATATTGTAAAGGAAAGATCATCCGGATTATATCAGCGTTCAATTCATTTTGCTGATGCTGACGCAAAGAATATCAATGCAGCATTTGCAAATGGAGAGCTTGATATAAGAATTGATAAACTTGCAAATGAAGATAAGAGCACCTCAATTGTAATTCATTAACTTGAATATAACATACAGAAAATTAGATAAAAATTAGCTGCATCTGCAAAAAACTGTGGATGCAGTTTTTTATAATCAAATCATAATAAGCTCATCTTTATAATTCAAAAATATATTGTCATCAAAAAAATATATGTATTAGAAATAAAGAAAGTACAAATATTATATAATCAGAATTACAAAGCAAAAGATATGTAACTCTCTAAATTATATGGTTTATTATTATGGTTAATCAGGAAAATCTTCCTTTCGGATTAAGCGATTTTGAAAATCTACGTAAACAGAAAAAAATATACGTAGACAAAACAGATCTTATATATGAATTAGCCAGACTTAATGATCCATTATTTCTCTCAAGACCAAGACGCTTTGGTAAATCATTGCTTCTTTCAACCTTTGAGTCTCTTTTTAGCCGAGGTATTGAATTTTTTGAAGGTTTGAAAATTGAAAAATTATGGAATGATAAAAAGTTTTATAAAGTTATTCATCTTGATTTTTCAACATACTCCTGTATCAATTCAGAAATATTCGATAATGATATTTCAAAATACCTAAAATTATTTGCTGCAAAAAATAATATTTCACTTGATTATACGGATGAATCATTCAGAGCAGGAGATATATTAAAATTAATTGTCGATAATTCAAGAGAAAATATTGTAGTTCTAATTGACGAATATGATTACCCATTAACACACTGTTTAGAAGATAATGCAAAATTCAACCTGTTCAGAGATTATCTTCAGGAGTTTTTTGGAGCAATAAAAAGTGTCTCCGGAAAACTTAGATTTCTATTTATAACAGGAGTTGGAAAATTTGCCAAAACATCTGTATTTTCACAATTAAATCACTTAAATGATATATCTTTAGATGGAAAGTACGCTACTTTACTTGGATATACAGAAGACGAAATTCATAACTATTTTGGAAAATACTTAACAGAAATCAGTAAAAAATTAAATTTGAAAGAAGAATTACTTTATTCAAATTTGAAAGATTATTACGATGGATACAGAATGACAGTATCCTCAAAATGTTGTGTCTACAATCCATGGTCAATATTGAATTTTCTGAGAAAACCTGAAGAAGGCTTTAAAAATTACTGGTATGAAACCGGTGGAGCATATCCAACACTGGTAACGAAATACATCAAAAACCTGCAAAAGACTCCTTTAGCAGAATTGCAGAAGAAGGTCATAACAGAAGAAAATCTTAGAGAATTTTACGACTACTTTGACGTTCCAGCTGCAGGATTGTTGTATCAAACAGGATATTTAACTATAAAAGAGGAATATGATAATAAGCTATTAATTAACAGATTGATTTTATGTCCTCCAAATCTTGAAGTTAAATCTGCTTTGGCAAAACTTTATCTAAAACAGGTTAGAGAAACACCTATAACTGCTGATGATGAGACTGTAGCCAGAACATTATACAAAGACTTTGAAAATCATAATTATGAGGCACTTATAACACATCTGAACATCGTACTAAATACATTTGGATATGATAATAAAGTTGCATTTGCAGATGAACGGAACTGTCGAGATTTTCTAGATCTGGCACTATGCGTTGCAGGAATAAAAACAACAAAAGAGCAAATAAATTCGCTTGGAAGAGCTGATCTTGTTGTTGAACTGGATAGATATCGTTTTGTTTTTGAATTTAAGTTATCAAAAGATAATGACGACGAAAAGCTTCTAAAAGAGGCAGAGGATCAATTAAACAAACAAAAATATGGACAGATTTTACCAATTAAGAAAATTATAAAAATTGCATTAGTTGTTAATGCAAAAGCAAAATCAATAACAAAGTGGTCTGTGACATAATTTTTACAGAACACATTTTTATAGACCGAGGAGCTTTATTGACTAAATGAGCTTACTCTGTAGTGTAGAACTTCTTAATATTCAAAAATCACATAGAGCAACAAATTATTCTTACAATCTAATCAAATATCAGTTTTATATAGCTCGGCTAACGCTTTAACCTCCGATCTAATTTTTTCTTTGAGGTGTTCTGGAGAAATCACTTCAACAGCACTGCCAAAACTTTGA
>JAIKXK010000156.1 GCA_024684155.1 Lachnospiraceae bacterium
CGGTTAGATCTTGTTAATTTTCTATTAGACTTTTTATCTACTCCTAAATATGCAGGCTCTAATCCAAGAGATCTACATCTTTTAAGGATAGGTGTTTTATTAACTGCCATCTTAAAATATCCCTCCTATTAGACTCTTCTACGCTTTGGTGGACGACAACCATTGTGTGGTACAGGGGTTACGTCACGGATAGATAATACATCGATACCACATGCAGCTAATGCACGGATAGCAGCTTCTCTACCTGAACCTGGTCCCTTTACGAACACATCTACTGTCTTTAAACCGTGAGGAAGTGCAGCCTTTGCTGCTGTCTCTGCTGCCATCTGTGCAGCATACGGAGTAGATTTTCTTGAACCTCTAAATCCTAAACCACCAGCACTTGCCCATGAAAGAGCATTACCCTGAGCATCTGTTAAAGTAACGATAGTGTTATTGAAAGATGCCTGAATATGTGCCTGGCCATGTTCAACGTTTTTCTTTACACGCTTTTTTGTCACTTTTTTTGTAACTTTAGCCATATCTAAACTAACCTACTTTCTTAAAATTCAAATAATTTGTTAAATACTAATTCTTATTTCTTTTTATTAGCAACTGTACGCTTAGGACCTTTTCTGGTTCTAGCGTTAGTCTTAGTCTTCTGTCCACGAACTGGAAGACCCTTTCTGTGACGGATACCACGATAGCATCCAATCTCCTGTAATCTCTTGATATTAAGAGCTACATCTCTTCTTAAATCACCTTCAACAAGGATTCCTGCCTTGTCAATAGCCTCACTGATTTTCTTAACTTCTTCATCGGTAATATCCTTAACACGAGTGTCAGGATTAACGCCAGCTTCTGCTAATAATTCTGTAGCAGTAGCTCTACCGATTCCGTAAATGTAAGTTAAACCAATTTCAATTCTTTTTTCTCTTGGTAAATCTACACCTGCGATACGAGCCATGTGTGTCAAACCTCCATAATGTTAATTACTAAATAGGTACAAAGAAATTCTACTCTATACAGCTCCGATTACTCGGCCTGAAATGTGTGTATATCCTCAAATTTCTTACTGCGTTAATAACGCAACAATGACATTTCTCCTCCGGTATGTTAAAGAGAAATGCCCAAAGTATATTATGAACAGAAATACATAAATCTATATTCCTGCAGCCGCCATAAAATACCCGAGAGACAATAAATTAACCCTGTCTCTGTTTGTGTTTAGGGTTCTCACAGATAATTCTGATGCTACCCTTACGCTTAATAACCTTGCACTTTTCGCACATAGGTTTAACTGAAGACCTTACTTTCATAATGTCCTCCTTTCCCAAATAAATGTTCCAGAAACGTTAACATACGTTTCCTACGATAAGCGTCCGCATGATATTATACAATCAAATAGTAAAAGATGCAACTGTTTTTTCTCATTCTTACGGGGAGCGCTTATTCTCCGCAAAAAACCAATAGATTTTTTACTTATCTCTCCAAATGATTCTGCCCTTTGTTAAGTCATAAGGTGACATTTCAATTGTTACCTTATCACCAGGAAGAATACGGATATAGTTCATACGAAGCTTTCCGCTGATATGGGCTAAAATCTGATGACCGTTTTCAAGTTCTACTGAAAACATGGCATTTGGAAGTTTTTCTAAAACTGTTCCTTCTACCTCAATTACATCTGCTTTTGACATTGTATACTCCTTAAATAAATTTGAATCATTTTACTTGCTTCTTCATCTGACAAAACAGATTCATCGGAAACTATTTCAATCACTTCCTGTGGCAAGTATTTTATGATCTGTATATGTTTTAGTTTCTTTTTTTTCGGTTTATCTGTGGTTTTTTCTTTACCATTTATGAGATAAACAAAATTTTCATCTTCCTTTAGAACAACATAAATTTTATTTTTATCATGTCCCTGTAAGGATTTGGCAAATTTCAAACTCATAAATCACCTTAAGCAAGAATCTTTGTGATATCTTCAAATACCTTTTCCATTGGCTGAGTTCCATCAACGGATTTTAAAATTCCTGCCTTATTATAATAATCAATTAAAGGCTGTGTCTGTTCATGATAAACATCCAATCTCTTCTGAACTGTTTCAGGCTTGTCATCATCTCTTAAAACAAGCTTGCTTCCACAGTTGTCACAAATTCCTTCCTTTTTAGGTGGAATTGCAACGATATGATAGGTAGCACCACATTCAAGACAGGCACGTCTGCCGGACATACGGTTTACAATATTTTCATCAGGTACATCTACATCGATGGCAAAATCCATCTTCTGACCAATCTTATCCAAAGCATTTGTTAAAGCTTCTGCCTGAGGAATGGTTCTTGGGAATCCATCAAGAACAAAACCGTTTGTACAGTCATCTTCCTGAATACGATCCATAACCAAATCGCATGTCAGTTCATCGGGAACAAGTAATCCCTGGTCCATATATTCTTTTGCTTTCTTTCCAAGTTCAGTCCCGTTTTTAATGTTAGCACGGAAAATATCTCCCGTAGAAATATGGGGAATGTTATATTTAGAAGCAATTTGTTTTGCCTGTGTTCCCTTACCTGCTCCTGGAGCACCTAACATAATAATTTTCATAAAAGCCTCCTAATTGTATATCTTCTCTTTTTAATTTCGCATCTATTTTGCGACTCTTACTTAAATACCACTTATGGAGATACAGAATTTCCGTATCTCCATAGCAGTTATTTATTCACTTAAAAATCCCTTGTAATTACGTACCAACATTTGAGATTCAATCTGCTTTAATGTTTCAACAACTACACCAACAATAATGATGATGGATGTTCCACCAAAGGAAACATCAGCTCCGAAGAGTCCGTTGAAAGCAATTGGTAAAATTGAAACAAATGCAAGTCCTATAGCACCGATAAGTACGATATGATTTAATACTGAAGTTAAATAATCGGAAGTAGGTTTACCAGGACGAATGCCTGGAACAAATCCACCTCTCTTCTTTAAGTTGTCAGCGATCTCAAGTGGATTAAAACTAATGGTAGTATAGAAGAATGCAAATGCAATAATCAAAAGGACATATACAATTGCTCCGATACTATATTTCCAGTTATCAGGATTAAACCATCTAGACTGAGATAAACTATATAAAATATCATATCCAATACCGGTTCCTGTACTCTTACCAAGTAAGGTAGCTATAATTACCGGTGTCTGCATAATAGACTGAGCGAAAATTACTGGGATAACACCACCTGTATTTACCTTTAAAGGAATAAAGGTATTGTTTCCTCCCACCTGTCTTCTTCCCTGTAATTTCTGGGAATACTGAACAGGAATTTTTCTTTCAGCACACTGTAAAACAACTACAAGAACAACAACTGCAATAATAATTGCTGCGATAACTGCTCCTGCTAAAACCTGTTTAGGTATTGTTTTACCGCTCATAAACTGTTCATAAAGTGTTGCAAGATCTGAAGGGATTCTTGAAATAATGTTGATTACCAAGACGATGGAAATACCATTTCCAACACCATGTTCTGTAATCTGTTCACCAATCCACATCAAAACTGCAGAACCGCCTGTTAAAACAGCAACTAGAAGTACGATAGATAATACTCCATCATCCTCAAGATAACCCCCACGGCTAAATCCGATTGCCATAGCTCCGGACTCTAAAAGTGAAAGTCCCACTGTTACATAACGGGTGATTTTATTGATCTTCTTTCGACCATCCTCACCATCACGCTGCAACTCCTCTAACTTTGGAATAGCAATTGTGAGAAGCTGCATAATAATGGATGCCGTAATGTAAGGAGTAATGTTCAGAGCAAATACTGACATTTGCTCAAATGAACCACCGGTGACAGCATCGAAAAAGTTCATTGCGTCACCTACTCCGGAGAACAATTGCTCAAATACGTCTGAACTAACGCCAGGTACTGGCAACTGTGATCCTAATCTTACAACGATCAGCATAAAGAACGTGAAAAGCAGACCTTTTCGAATATCTTTAATTTTTAATGCGTCGCGTAAGGTCTTAAACATTAGATCACCTCGGCTTTTCCGCCA
>JAIKXK010000064.1 GCA_024684155.1 Lachnospiraceae bacterium
TCAAAGTACTTATCAATTTCTAAACGCTCAATAGGATCTCCACCATAGAGCCAGTTTTCCATTACCATAAAGGCATTGGTAAGCCCCATAGGATCTCCGCCATAGTCTCTTTCTTTGCTAAAAAATTCCAGTCGATCCAAAAGAGCTAACAGCTGATTTTTATCCAATCCTTTTTCATATACTTTTTTTAAGGTGTCCTGTAAAAATTCTTCCACCTTTTCATTTTCTTTTGAATTTGTATTTTTAATTACAAAATGAATGTATGGCTGATATACTCCATCATTGACAAAAGCTGAAATATCTCCACCTAAATCCTTTGATAAAATTGCTTTCGTTAAAACGGCTTCGTTAGAATCTGTTAAATAATCTGCGAGAATTCTGGCAATGGAAATTTTTTTCAAATCGCAAAACTTGCCAATTCCATAACCCACCCCGAGATAACCGTCTTTTTTCCCTTTTTTTAATACCGCATATTCTTTATTTAGATGACGACCATTGGTGGGAGTTTGAAATTTAAAACTCCAATCCACTTCCTTCTTATCAAAATAACTTAAATACTTTGTATCTAATAGCTCTAACATCTTATCAATTTCCAAATCACCATCTAAATAAATAATGGAGTTGGATGGGTGATACACCTTCTTATGAGTATTCTTAAATTCCTCATAGGTTAAATCTACAATCTCATCTGGATTTCCACCAGAGACAAAGCCATAGCCTGTATCAGGAAAAAGTGCCTCTGCCATAAAATCATCCATCAGGGAATCCACCGTGGAATTTGCTCCACGCATTTCATTTAAAACTACACCATTAAAAACAGGAACGTTTCCTTCCTTTTCAAACTCATAATGCCATCCCTCCTGCAAAAAGATGTTTTCCTCTTCTAACAGCTTTGGAAAAAATACGGCATCCATATAAATGTTTACCAGATTCTCAAAATCTTTTTTATTACGACTAGAGATTGGAAACATGGTCTTATCTGAAAACGTCATAGCGTTTAAAAAGGTATTGAGAGAGGTTTTTAACATCTCTACATAGGGTGCTTTCCCTGGATAATTACGAGAACCCTGAAGCACGGAATGTTCCAAAATATGGAATACACCGGTACTGTTTTTGGGGATGGTTTTAAATGTAATGGAGAAAGTTTTATTCTCATCATTATTTTTCATCCAACCAAGTTTTGCCCCGGTTTTTACGTGTTCCATTTCATAGAACACTCCCTGCAAATCAGGTACTTCTCTTATATCTAAAAGCTGAAACCCCTGTATAACCGAACCAATTTGCATTTATACATACTCCTTATAATACAATTTGCAGTGACAGTATCCCTCAAAAGACTCATCTGCAATTTGATCTCTAAACTCCTTACACATACATTTATTTTCCGGAGTCTTTCTGGCACGACATGGGCAATACCCATTTTTTGCCTTTAAGCCTTCTTGAATTTCACGTACTTTATCTGCATCTTCATTTAATCTTACTTTTGCTTTTTTACCTTCACGGTTTATCCCTTGTTTTACTTCTTCCACCTTTGGTTGCTCCTTTACATCTTTTCCATAATACAGCTCCGTCAGTGCCTTTAAAAAATCCTCTTTTTCGTGATAGCCCTCGTAGCGATAAAATGTTCCATCTTTTCCAATAAATAAAGTTGGAGTGCTATCAATCATAAAGCGGTCTCTAAGCCCCGGGCAATGATCCAGATTTACCTTGATAAAATTCATTACAGGAAATGCCCCTTCTACCTCTAATAGGGTTGGAAGCAGAGAACGACAAGGTCCACAATGAGTGGTATAAAAATCTACCAAAAATAATCCTTCTTCGATTAAAGAATCAAAGGTCTCATCAGTTGCTTCTTTAATTGCCATCTTTAATCCTCCTTCTGCCACGAAAACTCTACCTTGTCCTCAATAAATGCTTTGATAGGTTCTATGGCACGCATCATCATTTTTTCGCACTCACTTATTTTAGAGAAGCACTCATCCTCTTCTCCTAAGGAAAGCATCATATAAAACATGCTAAAGAATTCTTCCTTTTGATATACCAGAGATTCTTCATCCTCTTCTGACCAAGGATACATCCCACGATATTTTAAAAACAGTGCTTCCACCTCATCATTGTCAATTTCCCACAGGCTTTCTTCCTGCCAAAGATCAAAGATTTCCATGGCAAAGTACAACACGTATTCTTTGTGATAAAAATCCAAAAAATAATTCTCTAAATAAGTTTTATAATCGGAAAATGTAGAAACACCTTCTAGCATCAGGCTCTTTGCAAAGTCATCATCCAAATCTGGAAGACATCTTTTCTTTATGGAAAGGACCTTTTCTGTTTTTCCATTTACAAGGATTTCATCCCCTACTTTTTTTCCAAGAAGATTATGTTCCACCGTTTCATCAAAATAGAAATATCCGACATGAACCATAATCTCACCATCATTATGAGATAGTTCTACAATGGAATCTTTTTCTACCACCTCTTCTTCTACAAAATATCTGTGAGAAAGACGTTCTGCTTTTAAGGTGGTTTCTATTTCGTGTTCAATATCCTCTTTTGTAATTTCAATGGTCATATTTGGGAGTGTAAGATACTTATAATCCACTCCTTTTACCAATCTACTTTTCATATAAATACTCCGGTTTCTTTTAGTAAATTAATTCCCCAATGATGGATCTAAGTTCCTCTTCACTAATTGCACCCAGTTCGTGTTTTACGATTTCACCATCTTTGTAGAAATATAAATCTGGAATACCATCTACACGGAATTCATCCGAAGTCTTAGGACACTCATCTACATCTACTTTCACAATGTTTACAAAAGGCATTTCATCTTCAATGGTTTCTAAAACGCGACCAATTTCCTTACAGGGTCCACATGTCTTTCCAAAAAAATCTACCACTACGGCACCTTCTGCTACCATATCCTTAAATGTTTCATCTGTTGCATATTCAATCATGTCTAATCCTCCTTTACAAATTCTAATTTACTTTCAATATAGTTTTCTATTTCTGATGTATCCAAGGTATCCTCATCCTCAAAGGATAAGGTGGAGCTATCTACATTTTGTGTAGCCGCTACCCAAAGGAGAGTTGCAATCTGCCACTCAATTCCCTGACGTACCATTTCTTCCATATCTTCTCTGGAATCTGCTCCTGCATAAACTTTGAAATCCTCGTCCGTAAGCTCATCAAAATCTTTTCCGATTTCTTCTTTGGCACCTTCTTTAAACATCTCCATCTGACGACGAAATTCTTCTTCAATTTCATCTTCATCAAAATCAAAATCACTATGAGTTAAAACATATTCAATTACTTCATCAATGGCATCAAATCTGGCATCTATTTTTTGCGCTTCCATACTTTTTTCATCCAGGTAAGCTTCTAATTCTTTAATGGAAGTAATATGCTTCATCTCATCAATATCTTTCACATAGGCACGAATGTTTTCGTCTGTAGGTTCAGGGAATACATATCTTGTAATAGACAATACTTTTGTTACTACTGTTTCTCCATCTACTACTAATTCTTTTTCTTCCTCTTTTTTCATTCCAGGAAGCTGAGACTCTAATTCTTTGCTATACAAATTATTTCCAACAGTAACCGGAACCATTTTTTTATTAAAACGTTCTATGTTACTTTTTACACAAAGGGTAACAATGTCACCCTTTGCGATTGTTTCAGGCTGAATGGATTTTTTACTTTTTCTTACGGCCTGATGTAAGACCTTGTCGATTTCATCCTGTGATACATGTTTTAATACTTTTTTTGTTTCAAACTCTACTGTTTTATAATCTACTAGACTGTTAATCTTTGATTTCATAACTCCTCCTAATCAGCAAGTGCATACACAAACTTCTGTAGTGTTTCACTTTCTCCTAAGGTCTTATCTTTTGGACCATAGGCTTCTACTTTACCCTCATTAATTACTACAACATTGTCTACCCGCTGTAACATTCTCATATCATGGGTAATCATAACTGTGGTACGATTTTCCATTAATTTCAGCAATGCATCAATCACACTTCGTTCGGAATAAATGTCCATGTTACAGGTTGCTTCATCTAAAAGCAGATAAGCTGGATCTAACATAAGAGCTCTTGCAATAGCAATTCGCTGTCTTTGTCCGGTACTTAACTTCACTCCATTTTCTCCAACCATGTAGTCATAGCCTTCTGGGAATCCATCCACAAATTCATCTACACAGGCAAGTTTTGCTACGGCTAATACTTCCTCGTCTGATACTTCCCGATCCATTCCATAGGTGATATTATCTCTAATACTTCCATCAAATAGCTGTGGTTCCTGAAGAACATAAGCCATACTCTGACGCCATTCATCTAAGTGAATGCTTTCTACATCATCTTCACCAAACAGAATCTTTCCTTCATTCGGCTCATAGAATCGTTCAATTAATTTAAAGATGGTGGACTTACCACTTCCGTTTGGTCCAACAATGGCAGTTACCTTTCCTTTTGGAATTTCAAAGCTTAGCTCATTTAAGGTAGGCTTATCATCATAACGAAAAGATACCTTGTCAAAAACAATATTTTCGTCTTCTCGGTCCATACCATACTCACGTTTTACCACTTCTTCTTTTTCATCCATTAAGTTGGCAATATAGAAAAGTGTTCCGTTGTAATACATAAAACTTGTATAAGTAGAAGGTATGGTAGAAAGCTGCTGGTATGCCATAATAATATAGCTTTGGAAGGCAGCCAGTCCTGCAATATCAATGGTTCCCTTTCTTACAAGTGGTACACCTAAAACAAAGACCATAATGGTTACAATATTTGTAAGAGAGCCTGAAGTAACTCCACCAATTAAAGTCAAAATGCTTTTATAAATATCTGCCAGGTAGTATTCCTTAATAGCCTGTTTACTTCGAATAAGCTCGCTTTCTTCTGAATGCATCTGTTTAATCTGTTCCAAATAACTTAAATGCTCAGCAAAGTAAGCCGTAAGTTCACTATCTGCTCTTCTTAATCTTCTTTCACGAAGGAACATTAACCAGCCTTCCAATAAAGTGAAAAGAATCATTACAATGATTAAGGCCGGAACTAATGCCACCATACTTGGATCTAATTCACCAATACTTGCAGATGTCATAATGACAGAAAAAATACCTGTAATAAAGGATACGATGGAATTAATAAATCCATCCATATTCATACAGTCATTATTGATCCAGGAAACAAGATTGGAAGCATTCTTTTCATATTGTTTCATAGGCAAACGAAGGGAATGGGCTACCATCTTTTTTTGTAGTTCCCTTGTTACCATTCCAGCTGCATAAAAGCCTGGAACATTGCAAACAATTTCTACCATACAGTTAAGCAGGGCAAAGAAAAAATATCCTGCCAAAGTAGCATTGTCCAGACTACCGGTTTCTAGTTTTGAAAAATAAGGAACATATAATAATGCTACCTTTGTGTTAACGATTCCAAGTAAAATCTGAATTACATATAAATGCCAGGGAATCGTAAACTTTCCTAAAAGGGAAAAGGTTCTTTTCCACATGCCTTTTGTTTCTTCTTTTTTCATAATTATGCCTCCCCTCCTGCAAATTCACGTAAGAACTGATTTGAAGCTTTTACCTCATCTACACTTCCTTCTGCTGCAACACTTCCATCTTCAATCACTACTACACGGTCTACAAGTGGAAGGATACATGGGGAATGTCCAATCACGATTAAAGTTTTATGTTCACAAATTCCTTTGATTGCGTTGATTAATTCACCAACTGCATAAGCATCCAAGGCTGCTGCCGGTTCATCTAGAATAATATATGGAGCATCGCTTAAGTATGCTCTCGCTAAGCTTAATCTTTGTCTTTGTCCACCAGAAAGATTTGAGCCATATTCAGAAAGCAGAGCGTCTAATCCCTCAGGGAACTGTTGAACAAATTCATAGGCGCCACTCTTTTTAAGAGCCTCTATGATATCCTCATCTGTTACATTTTCATATCCATAGGCAATGTTTTCACGAATGGTTCCAGAGAAAATCATTTCATCCTGGGCTACCATAACAAACTGTTTTCTGTAATCTGCCAAAGCGTAGTCTTTTATATTTTTACCACCAATGGATACCTCACCATTTTCAGGTTCATACAAACGCATAATTAAATTTAAAAGGGTTGTCTTTCCTGAACCGCTGACACCTAATAAAGCAGTTTTGGAATTGGCAGGAAAGATTGCTGAAGCATCGGAAAATACCTTTCCTTCTTCGCTGTATCCAAAGGAAATATTTTTCACTTCAATATCTCCGGAAAGAGGTGTTTCAATGGCTTCACCCTCTTCCGATTCCACCTGAGCATACATAATTTCTGCCACACGATCGGAAGTACCCTGAATTACCTTTAAATTTCCCCAGTACATCATGAACTCTTCAATGGCACCGGCAAAGGTACTTGAAAACATAAAGAATCGGATCCAGTTTTCTGTACTAATACCACCATTTCGAAGAAGTAGTGCACCAACAAGGGTAATTACTACTGCCTGAATTAAGGCTACTGCAGTTTCTGATAGATTCTGAATCTGCTGAATCCAGCTTCCTTTAATGCTGATTTTGTATAGACGGTCTATTAATTCATTTCCTTCTTTGGACTCTCTATCTTCTCTGGCAAAGGCTTTTGCCAAGGGAATGTTTGTAATCATTTCAGCAAGACGCTGGGTAAGATTTGCGTGTAAAAATGATTCCCTTTCCGATACAGAAAAATTAATACGACCAAAAATGAATGCCATAAAGACTTGAAGGGGAATAAAAGCAATTAATATTACTGATAATCTCCAATCATAAGAAAACACCATGGAAAAAACCAATACTGCCTGATAAGCCACAAATGCTATGGGTAGTACCACAAGCATGATGGTGTCACTTACCACAGTAGAATTATTTACCACTCGATAAATGGCTTCTCTCGGATTTTCCTCTCGAAAGAAAGACATTGGTAGCTTTAGTATTTTCTTTGTTAACACCTCTCGCATATTGCGATTCATCTTTGCGGTAGTTACTCCGCTAATTAGTACTACAAGATTTGCCAGCACCAGGTTTAATACCATAATACCAATCAGCTTTGTTACCAAGCCTACACTAACATCTCCTGCAAATAGTTGTGCCGTAAGATCTGTTTCATCCACGCCTAAGTTAATAAAGAATAACTCAGCAATAATGTAGACTACAATACTGATCCAGGGCAGGTGACCGTGAAACATGACGTACATGAAGCGTTTCCAGGTCCCTTTTTCTTGTTTGAACGTAAGTTGATCTCTTTTTTCTTCTTTTTCCATTAACTTTCCTCCTCCACATACAATTCACACACAATAATTAAAATATAAGAAAAATAAAAGCACAATAGACTTGGTCTATCGTGCTTAATATTTGGTTTATTTAGTTTTAGTACTTTAAACCACTAACGTTACAGAGTGGCAAACCCGGATTCTTTTAACAGTGAAATCAATTCCTCATACTTGTTTCTTGATACAGGAATGGCTTCCTTATAGCCTTTTAATTTCAAAGAGTACTGCTGTCTTCCCTCGTCGTTTACTGCTTCAATCCGTCTTCTTTGCACCAAAAAAGATTGATGACAAAGGAAGAATCCATGAGGCTCTAACATATCACATAATTCCTTCATGGAATATCTTCCAATTTGAAACTCTTCCTTTTCTAAAATCATAATATTTCTTCGATTTCTTCGCTCAATGACACAGATATCCTGAACACGGATCATGCGATACCCATTGTTTAAATGAAATAGGATTTCCGCATCGGAGTCATCCTTTAGGGTACCCAATCGTCTACGTACCTCTTCCATGGCAGAATCTAATTTTTCTTCACGAATAGGTTTCGTCAAAAAATCCACTGGGTGAAAATCATAGCCATCAATGGCGTAAGAAGCATGTCCTGTTAAGAAAAGAAACAATAAGTCCTCATACTTTTTCTTTAGCTTCCGGGCAATCAAAAAACCTGTTTCTGCACCTAATTCAATATCTAAAATTACTAAATCCACCTTAGAAGTTTTTAAATAGTCAAATAGTTCTTCCCCTTTGCAAAAACTATCCACTACCTCTAAATCTTCATATTTTTCCAGGGAATGCTTCACTGTTCTTATGGAGTTTATATCATCATCTACAATTACTACTCGCATTTTTATTCCTCATCAAAGTTTACTTTATTTGGAAGATTTACTACAAAGCGAATGATATCCGTATCAAACTCTGGATAAATCCGTCCCTGGGCTCGATTTACTGCACGAAGAACCATGGCAAGTCCAATGCCCTCGTGATTATACTTTGTAGTATATCCTACCTCAAATGCCTTTAAAATATCTTCCTTATTTCCATCAAAATAGTTTTCTATATAGATTACTGTATTTCCTCTACGCTTAAGAATTCGAACATGGATGCCATACTCCTTTGCTTTTTTTGTCACTGCTGCATCAATGGCATTTTGAAGTAAATTTCCAATAATCTTATTACAATCAAAGCCACTACAAAGAGTGTCTTTCATATCGTAGGTAATGTTGTAATAAATTTCTGTATTCTTTTTTCTGGCAGCCTCTCTCATATTATATAAAAGGGAGCCTAAGACTGCATCGTCTAAAGGCATAATATCATTTACATCAGAGGCCTCGCTTGCCATATTTCTCATATAAGCCAAAGCGGCTTCATAGTCTTCGTTTTCAATTAATCCCACCAGGGTATGAATATGTAAATTATAGTCATGTCTCTGGGAGCGAATGACGTTCATATAATCTTTGGAATCTTCCATCCACTGACTAACAGCAGCTTCTCGTCGGGACACTGTTTTTAGCTTGTTAAAGAATCTTAAGTTTAAAATGTTAGCAATCATACTTCCAACAATTAAAATGGAAATAAACAAATTTCCATGACTTGATAATAGAAAAATTTCTACCACGACTCCAACACATAGAATACTATTATTTCCAATTTTATTCTTTTCCCAGCCCTCCAAAAACCATCTGGATTCTTTTGAAAACCTGACTCCTCCAAAATCCATAGAGATTAGAATTAAAAGAGCTGCTAAAAATCCAACCAGAATCGGATAACGATGAGAAATTACAAATTCCCTAATAGGAAAGAGACTAAACAATCCCATATATCCCTGTAACACTGAAACTACATAATCCACCGTCAATAGATTTATGAAAAATGAAACTACAATTCCTCCTGTACTTCCTAACACAAGAATCAGGGTGATTTCCAAGGGTTGGAATCCTATACTTGCAAAATGGATCACCATGGCAGTAATACTTGAAGTTAAAATTTGACAAAATAGAGGAAGATACACCCTTTGATTGTCTTCTCCTAACAGTCGATAGGCTAACAGTGAAAATGTCACCAGAATTATTACTAAATATCCGTACATCATAATCTTTTTCTTTTCCCCGTACTAAAACATTTTGCTAAAATTCTATCACAAGCATTGTAAAAACACACGCATTTCTGCATGTACCCACTTGTCTTTGTGAACGATTACCTGTCGATAAATCCGGTCCTCTAATCCTTGTAACTGGATTTTTTTCAAACTTTTTTCTTTTAAGTATTTTTCTACTGCATACTCCGGGAGATAGGTCATAGCACCGCTTCCCTTTAAAGCACCTAAAAGAAGTTCAATATTATCTGTTTCAAACACCGGCTCTATGCTATATCCCTGGTCCCGAAAACCATTGTCTAAGACTTTTCGATAGCTGGCATTTTCCTCTGTAAGCATAATGGGATAGGATGAAAGTTCCGAAAGAGTATGTTTTTTCTTATCTGCCAACTTATGAGTCTTGTCTGCCACCATAAGTATTTTTTCTTTTTCACAGTAAAGGGTTTTCGCCCATTTTTCTTTCACCTTTTCATCTATAAGATATAAAATATCAATCTG